>CBDFAU010000004.1:0-124888 GCA_965245755.1 Streptococcus mitis
CCCCTTTTTCACCTTTAGCACCTTGTGCTCCAGTCAGACCACGTTCACCTTGATCCCCTTTTTCACCTTTAGCACCTTGTGCTCCAGTCAGACCACGTTCACCTTGATCTCCTTTTTCACCTTTAGCACCATCTTTAATAGCAATTCTTTGAACAAGTTCGTCTACACCTTCAGTGTAAACACCGTTACCATCATTATCAAGATAGAAAGTGAGGTTATTGGTATCACCGATTTTATTTTGATCAACACGTGGTTTTACAGTTTCAATGAATTCTTTAGCAACACCGATTTGAACAATACGTGGTTTAGCTTCTTTAGTAACTCTATTACTAATTGGCAAGCCTAGGATTGTTTCATTACCTAATCGATGAACTTTATAGGTAATTTGACGTTGTCCTTTTTCACCTTCTCTAACTAATCTAGTCTCACCTTCTGGCAATTTACTAGTTGGAAGATAGATAGTTTGGAATTCAAGTTCTTCTGTAACAGTCTTGTTACTAGTACCACCATTTGGATTTGCATCCAAGAGGAGTGGGTTTGCTCTATAATAATAGTTAGAGTTACTGTATGGGTCATTGCTAGTAGCGGCACCGCCACCACCTTGGTCCACGTTAAAAGTAACTGGTTTCAAACGAACAGACAAGTCACCATTTGGATTAATGATAGGCAAACTAAATCTGATTGTTTGTTCCATATTTGTTGAAGTAGCAGAGGTCATACTGTATCCTGAGTGAGATACGAAGTTGGCACCCTGGCTAATAGGTTTTGATTGCTCTCTTAATCTTGGAGTTGTGATGGTTGCATTTGAAGGATTTCCAAATCCATCCCCTTTGTCCAAGATAAAGTTATTATTAACAAATTCACCTGGACCAGAGTATCTAATTGTGAAATTCAATCTATTACCTTGACGTACTGTTGTTACATCGTAATGAATTGAATTACCACCACGTGAGTTTCCGTAGCCACGGAAACTATAACTACGACCACCTTGACTAATATCTGTAAATGCAACTGTATTTCCAGAACCTGAAACAATTGGGTTAGCTGGATTGCTAGCTGCTCTAAAGCCACTGTGCCCTTTATCCAAGTCTTCTTTACGGATAGCTGGATTTTGGCGAGCGTCAGAAAGGCTAAGAGCTGGTTTCAAAAGTTCATTTGTAGATGCAGGTCTTGACGTAGCTTCTACTTTAACAGGTGTGCTAGTTGGCAAAACAGTACTATTAACAGCTGAACGATCAGTTGTTGCAACTGGTTTAGCTTCTTCTTTGGCTTCTGCCGCGTCAGCTTTCTTCACTACAGGAGTTTCTGATACAGTTCCTTTATCAGAGTTAGAACGAAGTTCTAGACCAATAATAGACGATTGAATAGATGACTCTGCTGCTGATAATTCAACTTCAGTTGCATCTGCTTTCCCAAGCAAGCTTTGACCAGCTTGGATACTTGCTTGCAAGTTTGCAGCACTTGCTTCTGTATATAACTTACTCTCAAGTTTTTTAGCACGCGAAAGAGCCGTTAACAATTTTGACTTGTCAACAGCATCTTGATGCGTTACTTCTTCTTTTTTATCTTTTGCTTCTTCAACTTTTTCTGCTGGTCTAGTAGCTTCTTCAGTTTTAGCTGGAGTCGTTTCTACTGGGTTCGCAACAGTTGGAGCTGCATAAGTTGTTTCTTTTTTAGGTGTAGAAACTTCTGCTGGTTTAGTAGCTTCATCTACCTTATCAACAGAAACACTGTTAGTTGCTTCTGGATGTTGTTCCTCCGCTTGTACTGATTGCGCATTAGCGGCAGTTCCCAATACTAAAGCTGTACCGAGCAAGACACTAGCTGCACCAAAGTGATACTTACGAATAGAGTATCGTTGTTGCATGCTATACCAGTCAAATGATTTCTTATGTGAATGTTTCATTTTGAACTCCTAGATAGTATTTTATAATTCCTACTCTACAACTATTTGATATATAAATCAATATTTTCTATACAATTAATATATTCTATTTTTGTACCTAAAAGCCACTTATATTATTCTAATTTTTCTGACTAATTCAGACACTTTTTCTACTCCGACATTTTTGTACACTTTAGACAATAATATGATATAATGAAAATAGGAGGAAATTACCAATATGCGCAACCTTTTATCCACAAAAGATCAAAGACAATTACGTTTAATGGAAACCTTAATTCAGAATCGTAATTGGATGAAATTGCATGAACTAGCCGAAAAATTAGGATGTACAGAACGAATCTTAAAAAGTGATTTAAATGAATTACGTGTTGCCTTTCCATCTATTGACATCCAATCTTCTGTTAACGGAATCATGATAGATTTAGAAGTTAACACTAGTGTAGAAGATATTTATCAATATTTTCTTGCTAATTCTCAATCTTTTCAATTACTAGAGTATCTGTTTTTTAATGAGGGGCTACCTATTTATCGAACAATAGAAAATCTTCACTCTAGTAATGCCAACCTCTATCGACTGGGCAGAAATATTACAAAAACTCTATCAACTCAATTCCAAATTGAACTATCTTTTACTCCATCCGAGATACGTGGGAATGAGATTGATATACGCTATTTTTTTGCTCAATACTTTTCTGAGCGCTATTATTTCTTAGACTGGCCTTTTCCTGATCTTCCTGAGGAAGATTTAACAGAGTTTGTTGACTTCTTCTATAAAATCACGAATTATCCAATGCGATTTTCAATTTATAGAATGTACAAACTGATGATAGCTATCAGTATTTACCGCATCAAAAATGGTCATTTTATCGACTTACCAAATCATTTCTATGATGAATACTATCCTATTTTGGCGAGTATTCCAAACTTTGAGGAGATACTTGTTCATTTCTCTGAAAAACTGGGACTTGAAATCACTCCAGATATCATTGCACAAATTTTTATTTCCTTTATTCAAAGTAACATTTTCTTAGATCCTCAAGAATTCTTCAACTCTTTAGAAGAGAACAGTGAAGCAAGACACTCTTACCAATTACTTAGTCAAATACTAGAACGCCTATCAAAACAATATAAGATTACTTTTACCAACCACGATGAGCTGATTTGGCATTTACACAACACCGCTTTCTTTGAAAGACAGGAAATCTTTTCTACCCCAATCTTATTTGAACAAAAAGCATTGACGATTAAAAAGTTTGAAGTTTATTTCCCAGACTTTATGGAAAGCGCCTGTCAAGAACTAGCTCAATACCGTCAGGCAATTGGACAGCATGACCACCCTGAACAGTTGGAACACTTAATGTACACCATCTTAACCCATGCTGAAAACCTCTCTACTCAGTTGTTAGAAAATCGACCACCTATCAAGGTTTTAATTATCAGTAACTTTGACCATGCTATATCCCTTACCTTTGTTGATATGCTTTCCTACTACTGTAATAACCGCTTTACCTTCGATACTTGGGATGAATTGAAAACAAGTCCTGAGATTTTAAATCAGACAGATTACGATATCATCGTGTCTAATTTCTATATTCCAGGAATTACCAAGAAGTTTATTTGCCGAAACCATCTGTCAATCATGGATTTGGTTAATCATCTTAACTGTTTATCAAATGAGATTCATATATCCAATACTTTATAAACTAAAAAAACTCAGCACGATTTTCCATGCTGGGTTTTCTTCTTTTATCCTTATTTATACTTCCTTTACAAAAACCAATTCCTGTGGCTGGGACAAATCTTCTCGGTAGGTAAATCCTGCAAAGCTTAAGCGACGAGCTTCCTCCACCGTTTGTACTTGATTTTCTATCAGCGCTGTCAGGAAGGCACCACGCGCTTTCTTAGAAATGGTTGAATGAATCTTCAGCTGACCACCTCTATTCTCCATGAATTTGAAGGTCACCATTTTTTCTCTGATTTCCTTAGAAAATACAGTCTCAAACTCCGACGACAAGAGAGAGAAAATCATTTCTTCCTGCTTCACAGCCTCATCATAGGCTTGCTTCCAATGGCTCTTCAAAGTCTTACCAGCGACCTTTAATTTCATCAAAAAGTCCAAACGGTGAGGGGCTATGGGTGACAAGGCTGGAACGACACCGTACAAAGCCGAAGTAATAAAAACATGATTTTCAAGATAGGCTTGTTCTGCCTCGTCCAGTTTGTCTCGCTTGATATGACGGTACATAAGCCCATCAAAAAGTTTCAAGGCTGGATAGTGTTGAGCAGTTTGACTTTTCAAAGCTTGGATATGTTGAAATTCTTCCGCCGCTTTCTCAGCTGATACCTTGTAAAAACTCTCCAATTGACTAGCAGAATAGAGGGCCAAGGCATCAAGTACGGCCTGACTTTCTGGTTTTAAAGGAGTTACTTCGATACTCGGCAAGTCTGTGTTCATTTCTTTTGCTGTTGGGATTAAAATTTTCATATTAATAGTGTAGCATATTTTTTTACCACTACCAAGAAGTTCATCTGAAAAGAGACTGGGAAAAGGCTTAAAAATCAGAGAAACGCATAATATCCGGTGTTGAAAAACCTTGATACTATGCGTTTTATTATGAAAAGATTTACTTCATTTTTTCCTGAAATTGAGTTTTTGCCCAACCTCTCCTCTTACTGAACTTTAAAGGTCTTGAGATAGTTGTCTTTTCCTACTTGACCTTCGAAAGTTTTACCATTTTCAAGGTAAGGAAGGTCATCAGATACTGAGGCCTTGACCTTGTATATCTTACCATCAACTTTAAAGAAGTAGACGGTATCGCCCTTGATAACAGCTGATTTGAGGTCTGCTACCACACCCTTGATGCTTTCTGTTGTTTCATTATCAATTTCAAGGTCGTTTTTATTGGCGTACTTGCTGAGCAGTTCTTCTACTGTCGTAGCTACGATAACATTTTGATACTCGACTGCATCAACCAAAGCGTACTCTTTGACCAAACCAGCATTGTCCTTCAAGCCCATGATGTAGAGAGGCTTGTCATTGAGGTTGATGAGGATTGGGAAGGTTGCCTTGTAGGATTTCTCCTGAACAGCACCTTCGGCTGATTCACGGGCTGATTCTTCGGTCGCAGAAGCCAAGCTGTACTTAGTGATTTCTCCTGTTCGCATATTTTCTAGGATAAAACCAAGATTACTTTCATCAGCATTGGCCGATGTCACACCTGTGTAGAGGTAAATATCATTACCGATAGACAAGTAATTATAGCCCTTGGTAGTCTGGGTCACGTTTTTCTTGGAAATCATAGCATTCCAGAAACCGTCCTTGTACTTGCCGTTATAGTTGATTTGCTCGATGGTTTCCTCAGCTGGATAGACCCTGTCTACCCATTCTGGGACCTCTGATAAGCTGTATTCCTTGGTTTCTCCGTTTGTGGCGTCCAAGATAATGACTGAAACAGGACGGGAAACCGCAAGTCCAAATTGCTTTTGGTAAACCGTTGCTACATAGAAAGGATTACCCTCATCGTCCACCTCAAAAGATGGAGTCTTGAAGATTTTAGTTGGGTACTTCAAGCGCAGGTGACGCTTGACATCGCGGTTAAAATACTCCGAGTCCGAATACTTGATTGGTGTCTTCAAGTCCACCAAGTCCGCATTACCGGTTACCATGTCCACCTTGATATACTCGCCGATTCCCTTGGCTTGATTATTAAACCACTTGATAGGATCTGCGTATTCTAGTGGCGTAACTCGATAAGGTTTCCCATCAATCGTCAATTGGGTATAGGTATCTGCCGCTACATACTGCGATACCTTATCTGTTAGGGAACCCAAGTAGCGGTCCCCAATTTTTTCAGCAGTGCTTCTATCTAGGATAGGAACTTTACTAGTATCAGTCTTAGGAAATTCAGTAAACTCTTTTTCAGTAACCGAGACTACATTGGCATAATTCTTAGCCTGAAAAATGCTAGAAGTCACCAAGGAAACCAAAGCTGCCAAGAGAAGAATTCCTCCAATAGAAGCTAAAAGGATTTTCCCTAACCGATTGATTTTGAAACCCTCTAGATTTAAGGCAGCTTCTGCCTTGCCGTGGCGCACATGAACCGTTTTGACCAGATTGATTCCCTTGCCAAAGCCAAATAAGACTGCTACAAGCAGCAAATGCCCACAGAGGAAAAAGAGAAATTCCCAGCTGGTCAGGTTAAGAGGCGGTAAAAAGATATACCAGGTCGTTGCGATAAAAATAAGTTCAAAGACTATTCGTTTCATTTGCTTTCCTCCTAAATGATTCGTCCTTCTAAGTGATCCAGTTCATGCTGGCAAATCTGGGCTGGGAAGCCTGTCAAAGTAATGGTCTGTTCCTGCCACTTTCTGTCACGATAAGCAACGGTTATGGTTTCATAACGCTTAGTTGGTCTCACACCTACCAAGGACAAACAGCCTTCTTCTGTCTCATAAGATCCTTCAAAGGACAGGAGCACTGGATTAAACATGACCACAGGAACCAAGCCAAGATTAAAGATAATCACGCGCTTCTGCACCCCAATCATATTGGCAGCTAGACCGACACAAGTCTCGCGATTTTCTAAGAGTGTATCCTGCAAATCTCTGGCAAGATAAAGATCTTCTTGACTTGCCGGTTGAGACACCTGAGATAAAAATAAAATATCCTTTACAATTTTCTTCTCCACTTCCTCACACTCCTCTTACTTTTTACTATATTATAGCAATTATAGCACAAAAGCCGATAACTGCAAGCCCTTTCCCTCAACTGTAGCAAAAAGCCATCCGAAGATGACTTTTTTTAAATCGCATTCTTATCAAAACCGAGTTTACGTTGGATAAATTTAACGATTTCGACAATGATAATCATTGAGAAGCTTCCAGCCATAACGATTCCCCATTGTGACAAGTCTAGTTTGGTTACGTGGAAGATTCCTTCAAGCGGTTCTACGACGATTGTTGCCATGAGAAGGATGAAGGATATCAAGATGGACCAGTTGAAGGTCTTAGACTTAAATGGGCCAACTGTCAAGATGGATTGGTAGACAGACTTGACATTGTAGGCATGGAAGAGCTGAATCAAACCAAGAGTTGCAAAGGCCATAGTAAGGGCATCCGCATGAATGGCATGATTGTCACCCACGTGAACTGGGTAAAGAAGAGCAAGTCCATAAACACTCATAACAATAGCTGCTTGGAGTACACCTTGATAGATGATAGAACTCAAAACACCACCTGAGAAGAAGCTTGCCTTGCGTCCACGTGGTTTATGGTTCATGACACCAGGCTCAGCTGGCTCAACACCTAGAGCGATAGCTGGGAAAGTATCGGTTACCAAGTTGATCCACAAAAGATGAACTGGCTGTAAGACATCCCAACCAAACAAGGTTGATAGGAAGATGGTCAATACTTCAGCAGTGTTGGCAGAAAGTAGGTACTGAATAGTCTTTTGAATGTTTGAGAAGACCTTACGTCCTTCTTCAACTGCAACGATAATAGTCGCAAAGTTATCATCTGCAAGGATCATGTCAGATGCACCCTTAGAAACCTCTGTACCAGTGATTCCCATACCGATACCGATATCGGCTGTTTTCAGAGCTGGCGCATCATTGACACCGTCACCTGTCATGGCAACGACCTTACCTTGTTTTTGCCAAGCCTTGACGATACGAACCTTGTGTTCTGGAGACACACGGGCATAAACAGAGTATTGACCAACTACTTTTTCAAAGTCTTCATCAGATAGTTCGTTGAGTTCAGCACCAGTTAAAACATGGCCTTCTGTATCATTTGCATCGATGATTCCCAAACGTTTAGCAATAGCTTCTGCTGTGTCTTGATGGTCACCCGTAATCATGATTGGACGAATGCCAGCTTCCTTAGCCACACGAACAGCCTCAGCTGCCTCAGGACGTTCAGGGTCAATCATCCCAATCAAACCAGTAAAGATTAAATCATTTTCAAGCTCTTCAGAAATAAGGTTTTCTGGAATGCTGTCAATAATCTTATAAGCACCTGCAAGGACACGCAAGGCTTGGTGGGCCATTTCAGAATTGTTTGTATGAATGAGGTTTGTAACCTTCTCATCAATCGGAGCAATATCCCCAGCCTTATCACGAAGAACACAACGTTTCAAGAGTTGGTCTGGCGCACCTTTAACAGCTACGAGGAAGCGTCCATCTGCAAGTGGATGAACTGTTGACATGAGCTTACGATCAGAGTCAAATGGCAACTCGGCCACACGCGGATATTTCTCTAAGAAACCTTTGACATCGTAACCCTTGTCCAAGGCATATTGGATAAAGGCTGTTTCGGTTGGGTCACCAATCAGGTTGCCTTCCACATCGATTTTCGTATCATTTGCCAAGACAACTGAACGTAGAAGGGGCATTTCAAGACCCAGTTCAATGTCATCAGCTGAGTCATGTAGGACTGCATCATAGAAGACTTTTTCAACGGTCATCTTGTTCATGGTCAACGTACCAGTCTTATCAGAAGCGATGATTTCTGTTGAACCAAGAGTTTCAACTGCTGGCAACTTACGAACGATAGAGTTTCGTTTGGCTAAAACTTGAGTACCAAGGGCAAGAACAATAGTTACGATAGCTGGGAGCCCTTCTGGAATAGCTGCAACGGCAAGGGCAACAGAGATCATCAACTCACCGAGTGGATTTTTCCCTTGAATGAAAACACCCACTACAAAAGTAACAAGTGCAATAACCAAGATAGCATAGGTCAAGACTTTAGAAAGGTTGTTCAAGTTTTGTTTAAGTGGTGTATCTGTCTCATCCGCATCTTGAAGCATACCAGCGATATGACCAACTTCCGTGTACATACCTGTATTGACAACAACACCAAGACCACGACCATAAGTCACATTTGAGTTTTGGAATGCCATGTTCACACGGTCACCAATACCAGCATCTACAGCAAGCTCGACTGTCAAGTCTTTTTCGACTGGCACAGACTCACCTGTAAGAGCTGCTTCTTCGATTTTAAGAGAGTTGGCTTCTAGCAAACGTAGGTCTGCTGGCACCACGTCACCTGCTTCAAGAGCGACGATATCACCTGGTACCAATTCTTTAGAATCAATCTCCGCCATATGACCATCACGAAGAACGCGGGCAGCTGGACTAGACATGGATTTGAGGGCTTCGATAGCTTCTTCTGCTTTCCCTTCTTGGTAAACACCAAAGGCAGCATTGATGATTACCACGGCTAAGATGATAATGGCATCTGCGATATCTTCCCCACCAGAAGTCACGACTGACAAGATTGCTGCCGCAACTAGGATGATAATCATCAAATCCTTAAATTGCTCGATGAATTTGACCAGGATTGATCGTTTCTCTCCTTCTTCGAGTTCATTGTGGCCAAATTCTGCAAGGCGTTTTTCTGCCTCACTTGATGACAAACCTTGCTCGGTCGCATCCACAGCCTGCAAGACCTCTTCAGGACTCTGAGTGTAAAACGCTTGGCGTTTTTGTTCTTTTGACATGTGTCTCCTCCTTGACATTGTGTGCAAAACAGACTCTCTTTTCCCCATCGTATCTTTTCACGACAAACAAGAAGAGACCTGTTAATCATAACAAGTCTCGCTGTTTAAGATAGTGCCGGAAAGCATACTTTTCAGTATAAAATTCGGAATGACGACACTATCACAGGTTTCTGCCAGCTACTCCCTTGAGTAGTACTATTATACCAAATTTTGAAAAGTTTTCAAAGAGTAAAAAATGACTTATTTGAATTTTCCCTTGAAAACCAGTATAATGGTAGAATGCTATATGACTAGAAAGGAAGTTGAATGAAGCAATCTATCTCAAATCTCAAGTTAGCTGAGCGTGGGGCCATTATCAGTATTTCGACCTATTTGATATTGTCTGCAGCCAAATTAGCAACTGGGCACCTCCTCCATTCATCCAGTTTGGTGGCCGATGGTTTTAACAACGTGTCGGACATCATTGGAAATGTGGCCCTCTTGATTGGGATTCGGATGGCGCGCCAGCCTGCAGACCGAGACCACCGTTTTGGCCACTGGAAGATTGAGGATTTGGCTAGCTTAATCACTTCCATCATCATGTTTTATGTCGGTTTCGATGTACTTCAGGATACCATTCAAAAAATTCTCAGTCATGAAGAAACGGTCATTGACCCTCTTGGTGCAACCCTAGGAATCATTTCTGCAGCGATCATGTTTCTAGTTTATCTCTACAATACTCGTCTCAGTAAGAAATCCAACTCCAAGGCGCTAAAGGCTGCTGCTAAGGACAATCTTTCTGACGCTGTTACTTCACTTGGTACTACTATTGCTATCCTAGCTAGCAGTTTCAATTATCCCATTGTGGATAAACTAGTTGCTATCATCATCACTTTCTTTATCTTGAAGACTGCCTATGATATCTTTATCGAGTCTTCCTTTAGCCTTTCAGATGGTTTTGACGACCGTTTGCTTGAGGATTATCAAAAGGCTATCATGGAAATTCCCAAAATCAGCAAGGTTAAGTCTCAAAGAGGTCGCACCTACGGTAGCAATATCTATCTTGATATCACCCTGGAAATGAATCCTGACTTATCAGTTTATGAAAGTCATGAGATTGCGGATCAAGTCGAGTCTATGTTGGAGGAACGTTTTGGAGTCTTTGATACCGATGTCCATATCGAGCCAGCACCTATCCCTGAGGATGAAATTTTAGACAATGTCTACAAAAAATTGCTTATGCGCGAACAATTGATTGACCAAGGAAATCAACTGGAAGAACTCTTAGCTGACGATTTTGTCTATATTCGTCAAGATGGAGAGCAGATGGATAAAGAGGCCTATAAAGCCGAAAAAGAGTTGAATTCTGCTATCAAGGACATCCAAATCACTTCCATCAGCCAGAAGACCAAACTCATCTGCTATGAATTAGATGGCATCGTCCATACCAGTATCTGGCGTCGCCACGAAACTTGGCAAAATATCTTTCATCAAGAAACCAAAAAAGAATAGAGAAATCCTGTCCATGAGACAGGATTTTTCTATTCTTCTAGCTATCAAAGTCACTTAGATATTCATAGCGTTCGTATTTTTCAAGGAGTGCTTCATTTTTCTCATCCAATTCTTTTTGGAGAGTAGCCAGCTTACCAAAGTCAGAGCCGTTGGCCTGCATTTCCTCTTCAATAGCAGAGATACGGTTTTCCAAGGTTTCAATATCGCCTTCAATGCTTGCCCACTCCTGCTTTTCTTGGTAGGTCATGCGTTTCTTGTCTTCACGGACCTTGACCACTTTCTCCTTTTCGGCCTTTTGCACTTGATTGGCCATCTCTGTTTCAAAGGATTTTTCATCAAGATAGTCGGTGTAATGACCAAAGAAAGGACGAATTTTACCATCCTCAAAAGCGAGAATATTAGTCGCTACCTTATCCAAGAAATAGCGGTCGTGACTAACTGTCAAGACAGGACCTGCAAAGCCTTGCAAAAAATTCTCCAAAACTGTCAAGGTCGCAATGTCTAGATCATTGGTTGGCTCGTCCAAAAGGAGAACATTTGGTTTTTCCAAGAGCAGTTTGAGGAGATAAAGACGTTTTTTCTCTCCCCCAGACAATTTCTCAATCAAGGTTCCATGCGTCGAACGTGGGAAAAGGAACTGCTCCAGCAACTCTGCAATCGAAGTTGTAGAACCACCGCTGGTCTTGACCTCTTCTGCCACTTCCTGCAAGTAATTGATCACTCGCTTGCTTTCATCCAAACCCTCAATTTGCTGAGAGAAATAGGCAATGCGAACAGTTTCCCCAATCACAACTTGTCCTGCTGTCGGCTCAAGACTTCCTGCAATCAAGTTAAGGAGAGTTGATTTCCCAACACCGTTGTCTCCAACGATTCCGATACGGTCTTTGGCCTGAACTAAGAGATTAAAATCTTGCAAAATGGGCTTATTTTCATAGGCAAAAGAAACATCCTGAAACTCGATGACTTTCTTCCCAATCCGACTGGTTTCAAAGTTCATGGTCAAGTCTGTCTCAGCAACGCCACCTGAAACTTCTTTCTTTAAATCATGGAAACGATTGATACGAGCCTGCTGCTTGGTCGCACGCGCCTGCGGTTGTCTGCGCATCCATGCCAATTCTTGCTTATAAAGTTGTTCCTTTTTGTGGAGAAGAGCTGCATCGCGCTCATCCTGTTCCGCCTTAAGGCGAACATAGTCCTGATAATTCCCTTGATACTCTGTCAATCCAGCTCGATCCAATTCGAAAATCCGAGTTGACAAAGCATCTAGGAAATAGCGATCGTGGGTGATAAAAAGGACGGTCTTCTTAGAATTTTTCAAAAAGAGGGTCAGCCACTCGATGGTCGCAATGTCCAGATGGTTGGTTGGCTCATCCAAAAGCAAAAGGTCGTGATTGCCAAGTAAGACTTGCGCCAACTGAACCCGTCTTCTCAGACCACCTGACAATTCCCCAACAGGAGTAGATAAGTCCTGAATCCCCAGCTTGCTGAGAACAGTCTTGACCTGACTCTCAATTTCCCAAGCTTGGAGAGAATCCATTTCAGCCATGACACGTTCCAAACGCGCCTGTTTGTCATCACTATAGTTGAGCATGATCAATTCATACTCACGAATGAGCTGGATTTCCTTTAGTTCACTAGATAGAACCGTATCCAAGACCGTCTTGCTATCATCAAAATCAGGGTCTTGAGTCAAGTAACCAATCTGGTAATCATTCTTAGCTGAAAAAGGACTAACATCCCCATCAAATCCAGAAACACCAGAAACAACATCTAAAAGGGTGGTCTTCCCTGTTCCATTGACACCAATCAAACCAATTCTGTCTAGGTCATGGATGATAAAGGAAATATCCTTAAAAACGGTCTTATCACCGACGGATTTACTTAGTTTTTCAACGATAAAATTACTCATTTTTTCTCCCTCAGATAAGCATGGATGGCTTGACGGTCATTTTCCAATTCTCCATCGACAATGGCATACTCAATCTCTGTTAAAATCTCTCCCAAGTCTGGACCTGGTTGAAATCCATATTCCTTAATCAAAATGCCACCATTAATCTGAATTTCTTTCTTGTCATGAATGGTCAAACTCTGATAGATTTCTGTGATGGCTTGTGGGTTGACTTCTTTTCCTTGAGCCTGACGAAGATTTTCAGCCTGTAAAAGTAAATCCAAGTCAAAGCGATAACAATCGCGCTTGCTCAATTCTCCCTTTTCACGCAAGGCCAAAATAGTCAGCAAATCCTGAACTTGCTTGGCAAACTGGCGTGAGGTCTTCCAAGCCTTCAAAAATGGCTGCGCATTTTCAATCTCCAAAGCCCACAAAAGAGCTGCCCAGGCTTGCTCTGAAGATTCAAAGGTGAAATCAGTCTCCAAATCAAACAGTCTGTTAAGCTTGTCCTGGCTAGCTGCCATATCAGGGAGATAGTCATAAGCTTGACTCTCAATCATGGAAGCCAAGCCCCTTCTCCAAAATGGAGCCAGCAAGAGTTTATCAAACTCAACAAAAGTACGCTCTACAGAAATTTTCTCCAAAAGCGGCGTCAAAGTCTTCATAGCTTTAAATGTTTCTGGCTCAAGTTCAAAGCCAAGACTAGCCTGAAAACGGAAACCACGCATAATACGCAAAGCATCTTCGTTGAAACGCTCACTAGCCACTCCAACTGCTCGTAAGACTTGCTTTTCCAAATCTTTTAAACCATGGAACAAGTCAATGATTTCTCCTGTCTCATCCAAGGCAAAGGCATTGACTGTAAAATCACGGCGTTTGAGATCTTCTTCTAGCGAACGCACAAAGGAAACCGCACTGGGTCTGCGATAGTCCACATAGACATCCTCTGTCCGAAAAGTGGTTACCTCATACTCCTCATCCCCATCTAGTACCAAGACGGTTCCATGTTCGATTCCGATATCGGCTGTTCGAGGAAAAATCTGCTTGGTCTCTTCTGGATAAGAAGACGTCGCAATATCCACATCATGGATGGGACGATTGAGAAGGGCATCTCTGACGGAACCCCCAACAAAATAGGCTTCAAATCCTGCTTCTTTAATTTTTTCTAATACTGGTAAAGCCTTCTGAAATTCAGAAGGCATTTGCGTTAATCTCATAATAAGTGTTCTAATCCATAGACAAGCTCATGACGCTTGACAACTTCTTTAATTCCCAAATTCACCCCTGTCATGAAGGAGCTACGATCATAGGAGTCATGACGGAGGGTCAATCCTTCTCCTTGATTTCCAAAGATGACTTCCTGATGAGCTACCAAGCCTGGCAAACGAACTGAGTGAATACGCATGCCATCAAAGTCAGCACCACGAGCACCTGTAATCAATTCTTCCTCATCAGGCGCACCTTGCTGGGTAGACTCTCGAACTTCTGCCATTAACTCAGCTGTTTTAATAGCAGTTCCACTCGGGGCATCCTTTTTCTTATCATGATGAAGCTCGATAATCTCCACATTTGGGAAATATTTAGCAGCCTGCCTTGCAAATTGCATGAGTAAAACAGCACCCAAGGCAAAGTTAGGAGCGATCAAGCCACCCAAATCTTGGGCACGAGAAAATGCTTTTAGCTCTGCAATTTCTTCACTTGTGAAACCAGTCGTTCCAACTACTGGAGCAAAGCCATTTTCAAGAGCAAAACGTGTATTTTCGTAGGCAACAGTTGGAGTAGTAAAATCTACCCAGACATCCGCTTCAAAACCAACCAAATCAGCCTTATCCTTGAAAACAGGAATACCCTGCCATTCTGATTCAGACTCAAAGGGATCCAAAACTGCTACCAAGTCCAAGTCTGGATCAGCCAAGACCATCTGACAAGCAGCCTGGCCCATCTTTCCCTTAAAACCAGCAATAATTACTCGAATACTCATCTCTACTCCTGACTAAGATACAAAGGACGTTAGCTGCCCATGAAAAATAGGGAATGACGCTGACTTTCCATGAAAGGCAAGACAGGCTTCTTTTTTCATGAGGCAGGTAGTCCGTGTTCAATTTCTAAGATACAAAGCCTGCAAGAACACAAAGTGAAAATAGGAGGTCTGATCAAGGAGTAGATACTCCTTGGAAGAACTATCTTTTTCACACAAGGTTTCAGGCGTGTTCATTTGTTAACTTCTTAACTAAGCTAAAAGTCCCAACTAAATCACTGGAATATAGCCTAGAGCAATGCTTCCTGCTCCTAGGTGTGTTCCAATGACACTACCAAATGTAGCAAGTGAAACATCCGTACCCACTCCAGATTCAAGTAAGTGCTGACGCAATTCCTCAGCCTTTTCAGGAGCATTCCCGTGAATGACAATGATACGGTATTGGCCTGAAGCTGTGGCTTCCTTGATAATCTCAATTAAGCGCTTGGTTGCTTTCTTTTCAGTACGAACTTTTTCGTAAACTTCAATCACACCTTGGTCGTTGAAATAAAGAATTGGCTTAATGCTTAGCAGATTGCCCAAAATAGCAGCACCATTTGAAAGGCGTCCACCTTTCACCAAGTGATCCAAGTCATCCACCATGATGAAAGCAGATGTGTGACTAATCTGAATAGCTAGCTTATCCTGAATAATGGCAAAATCATCGCCCTGGTCTCGCCAATTAAAGACACTTTCAACCATGATACCCAGAGGAGCACTTGTAATAAAAGTGTCTGGGAAGGCAATGGTTAAGCCCTCATATTCTTCTATCATATACTGGATATTTTGGTAAAAACCTGAAATTCCAGAAGATAGGAAAAGCCCCAAAACATGTGTATAGCCTTGTTCTTTGAGCGAAGTTAGAATCTCATCTAACTTTGCAATACTTGGTTGACTGGTCTTAGGCAATTCAGAAGCCTGAGCCATTTTTTGGTAAAATTCCTCAGCAGTCAGATTGATGCCTTCGACATACTCCTCACCATCAATATTGACAGGAATATCCAAGACATACAAATCTTCTCTTTGCAAGGTCTTTGCACTGAGATAGGCAGAAGAATCTGTGATAACAGCTAATTTCATATTAGAACTCCAAATTGATTCCTGGTAAGTCTAATGCAATTTCAGTTACTTCGTAAGTCAAACGGTTGAGCATGTTCAAACATGGACGAGCCAAAGTTTCAACTTCCTCTTGATTAAACTCACTTGGTTCATTGACAATACGACCTTCCACATGGTTAACTTGGGAAATCGTTCCACTGATGACAAATTTATCAAATACAATCATAAAACTCAAGATAACAATCAAGGAAGTCACTTGATTTTCTTGGTCATGTTGAATTAATTGGAAGTTCACATCCACCTTAGTTTCAGGAGCTCCATTTTCATTTTCCCATTCAAAATTACGCGCATCAAAATGATACTGACTAACAAATTCTTGTTCACGTTTAAGATTCATGTCTTTCTCCCTCGGCTACAATATTATAAGCTATTGTACCATAATTTTTTATTTTCATCTAGTTTTCTAGGATTTAGTCAATCCCGATTTCAGCTCGAACTACGTCTGCGATGGTATCAACATAGTAGTCCACTTCTTCTGTTGTAGGCGCTTCTGCCATAACACGCAAAAGAGGCTCTGTTCCACTTGGGCGAACAAGGATACGGCCATTCCCCGCCATTTCAGCTTCCATCTTCTCGATGATAACCTTGATAGCTGGCACTTCCATAGCCTTTTCCTTCATGGCATTTTCCACTCGGATATTGACTAATTTTTGTGGATAGATGGTTACTTCTGCTGCCAACTCTGACAAGCTCTTACCAGTTTCCTTCATGATTTTGGTCAATTGAACAGCAGATAATTGGCCATCACCTGTTGTATTGTAATCCATCAAGATGACGTGACCAGACTGTTCACCACCGAGGTTGTAGCCTGATTTTCTCATTTCTTCCACAACATAGCGGTCGCCAACTGCAGTGACTGCCTTGTTAATGCCTTCACGGTCCAAGGCCTTGTGGAAACCAAGGTTGGACATAACAGTTGTCACGATTGTATTTTGGGCCAATTGTCCTTTTTCAGAAAGGTATTTCCCGATGATGTACATAATCTTGTCACCATCAACGATGTCGCCATTTTCATCAACAGCAATCAAACGGTCACTGTCTCCGTCAAAGGCCAAACCAATAGCTGAGCCGCTTTCTTTGACCACATCTTGAAGAGCTTCTGGGTGAGTTGAACCAACATTAAGGTTGATGTTAAGACCATCTGGTGTTTCCCCGATAACAGTTAATTGAGCGCCAAGGTCTGCAAAGATTTGACGGGCACTTGTAGACGCCGCACCGTTTGCTGTGTCCAAGGCAACCTTCATTCCCTCAAGAGGAGTTCCAGTTGAAACAAGATAGCCTTCATACTTACGCAAGCCTTCTGGATAATCTACCAAGGTTCCCAAGCCTTCTGCACTTGGACGAGGAAGAGTGTCTTCCGCAGCGTCTAGCAAGGCTTCAATTTCTGCTTCTTTTTCATCGTCCAGTTTGAAGCCATCACCGCCAAAGAACTTAATTCCGTTATCAAGGGCTGGATTGTGGCTGGCAGAAATCATGACACCAGCACTTGCTCCTTCAGTTTTTACCAAGTAAGCTACTGCTGGTGTTGCCAAAACACCTAGTTTGTATACGTGAATACCAACTGAAAGAAGACCAGCTACCAAGGCAGATTCTAGCATTTCCCCAGAAATACGTGTATCACGTCCTACAAAAACTTTCGGTGCTTCCGTTTCATGTTGGCTAAGAACATAGCCTCCAAAACGTCCTAGTTTAAAGGCCAATTCTGGCGTTAATTCTACGTTAGCTTCTCCACGGACTCCATCAGTCCCAAAATATTTACCCATTTTTATAAAATCCTTTTCCTATTTTTAATTCGTTTTTGAACTAGTTGCTTTCGTTGACGAAGATGTCTCCGACGAACTGCTTGTTGTTGAATTTGATGTGCTTGAACTTGGTGCTACTGGTTTTGTAGTCACCTTCATTGTCGTGTCGAACGGAGTAATAACTGCCGGTAAGACAACACCATTGCGATCGATTGCCTGCAAAGGTACTGAACCACTGTAATTACCTGTTATGCGTTCGCTGGTTGGTAAAAGCGCAATAACTTTGTCAATCTTAGCTAATGTTTCCTGGTCAGTTGTGACCGAAACTCGTTCGTTTGACACGGTTATACTATCAATTTGTAACTTGGGATCAATCTGGCTTTGGTCAACTTGTGGCACAACAAGCATCCCATCTCGCTTAACCTTCTTCCCAACTTTCACTGTAATCTTTTGAGGCGTTGCCACAGCGGTCAATCCACTTGGAAGATTTTCAATATTCAAGGGAACTTCAATCGTTCCAACACTGGCATCCGTCAAATCAGCAGTTACCTTAAACTTACGAGTGCTCTCCTGCATTTCGCTGGCCAAGGTCACACGATTGGCTCCGGTTAATACCACTGAAACTTCTGATGCAAATCCGCTAATGAAATACTGGTCATCATCATAGTGAATAACAATAGGAACGTTCGTTATCGTATTGGTGTAAGTTTCTGATTTAACCTGCCTTGCGGTATTACTATTTTGAAAGTTGGTTGACGTTGCATAGATGAATAAGATACAAGCAAAAAAGAGAGATGAAATGATGTATAGACTATTTTTTCTCATATTTCCAACCTCCTAACAAACGGTCCTTGAAACTGACTTTTTCCTCAACGGCTGGCAAAAGAATTGCTCGTAGCTCTGCTTCAAATTCTTCAATCGTCAAGTCGTGCTTGAAAACACCGTTATAGGTAATAGAAATGCCACCTGTTTCCTCTGAGACGATGAAGGTCAAGGCATCGGATACTTCTGACAAACCGATAGCCGCCCGGTGTCTGGTCCCAAATTCCTTTGAAATCCCTGTGCTTTCTGTCAAGGGCAGATAGGCAGAGGTGACTGCAATCCGATTTTCTCTGATAATCACAGCACCATCGTGTAGGGGAGTGTTGGGGATAAAGATATTAATAAGGAGTTCAGCTGAAATATTGGCATCCAAAGGAATCCCTGTCGCAATGTATTCTTGCAAGGTCCGAACTCGTTGGATGGCAACCAGAGCACCAATCTTACGAGGACTCATATATTCAACCGACTTGACAAAGGCACGAATCATTTGCTCTTCTGCACTAATTTGAGCAGTAGAAAAGAAATCTGTCGCCCTTCCCAAGCGTTCCAAACCAGTCCGAATCTCTGGAGAGAAGATAACAACCGCAGCAATAACCCCATAGGTGATAATTTGATTAATCAACCAAGAAATCGTTGTTAAACCAAGGATATTGGCTACAACCTGGGCTAATACAAAGATCACGACCCCACGCACCAAAATCATAATCTTGGTGCCAGCTATCGCTTTTGTAAAACGATATAAAATATAGGCCACAATCAAAATATCAAACAGATTGATGGCAATACTCCAAGGACTAGAAAACAAGCTAGTCCAATATTGCAGGTTGGATAATTGTTGAAAGTTCATCTGCTGTCTCCTCTCTGTCCAAACACGTTCCTTTCTATTATACCATTTTTCTGGCATTTTTTTCCCTATCCTACTTCATTTTAAATTAAAGAAAAAATATGATAAAATAAACTGACTAGAAAAAACAAAGGAGAAACCATGTCTCAACTCTATGATATCACTATTGTAGGTGGCGGTCCTGTCGGGCTCTTTGCAGCCTTCTATGCCCACCTACGCCAAGCTAAAGTTCAAATCATCGACTCCCTTCCGCAACTAGGTGGACAACCTGCTATTCTCTATCCTGAAAAGGAAATTCTAGACGTACCGGGATTCCCAAACCTGACTGGAGAAGAGTTGACCAACCGCTTGATTGAACAACTAAATGGCTTTGATACCCCTATTCATCTCAATGAAACGGTTCTTGAGATTGAAAAACAAGAAGAAGTCTTTGTCATCACAACTTCTAAAGGAAATCACCTGTCTAAAACTGTTATCATTGCTATGGGGGGCGGTGCCTTTAAACCTCGTCCGCTGGAATTAGAAGGCGTTGAGGGCTATGAAAATATCCACTATCATGTTTCCAACATTCAGCAATACGCTGGTAAGAAAGTAACGATTCTTGGTGGGGGGGACTCGGCTGTGGATTGGGCTTTGGCTTTTGAAAAAATTGCACCAACTACCCTTGTTCACCGCAGAGATAATTTCCGCGCCTTGGAACACAGTGTCCAAGCCTTACAAGAATCATCTGTATCCATCAAGACACCATTCGTTCCTAGCCAACTCCTTGGAGATGGAAAAATGCTTGACAAGTTGGAAATCACAAAAGTTAAATCTGATGAAACAGAAACTATTGACCTAGACCACCTCTTTGTCAACTATGGTTTCAAATCTTCTGTTGGTAACCTTAAAAACTGGGGTCTGGACCTCAACCGCCACAAGATTATCGTCAACAGCAAACAGGAATCCAGCCAAGCAGGTATCTATGCTATCGGTGACTGCTGCTACTATGACGGAAAAATTGATTTGATTGCAACAGGACTGGGAGAAGCTCCAACTGCTGTCAACAATGCCATCAACTACATTGACCCTGAGCAAAAAGTACAACCAAAACACTCTACTAGTTTATAAAAAAGAACCACGAGTCAAATGCGATTCGTGGTTTTATAATTCATCGGCTATCTTATTGATTTTTCTAAGTCTGTGGTTGACACCACTTTTGGTCAGAGGGGTGCTGAGGCTGTCTGCCAACTGCTGGATAGAGTAGTCTGGGTGCTGAATCCGCAGTTGCGCTACCTCCTGCAAATCCACTGGCAGATTTTCTAAGCCCATGATATCTTTGATTTTACTGATATTGTTGATAGTCTTCATGCTGGCAGAAACTGTCCGAGCGATATTAGCTGTCTCGGCATTATTGGCCCTATTGAGGTCATTACGAGTTTCTCGTAAAATCTTAACCCGCTCAAAATCATCACGTGCCTGCATGGCTCCGATGACTATCAAAAAGTCCATAATGTCTTCAGCTCGCTGGAGATAGGTCACAGCCCCCTTCTTGCGCTCCAGCACCTTGGCATCCAGTAAAAACTGCTGAAGAAGGGAGGCAATCCCTTGCGCGTGATCCAGATAAACAGAACTGATTTCCAACTGGTACTTACCTGACTCCGGATCACGAATACTTCCATTTGCCAAGAAAGCGCCACAAAGATAAGCACGACCTGCTTCCTCATCTGATAAAATCTCCTCATCAATACCTGTTTCCAGGCCAAAGAAAGAGTCTGCCAAGTGCAAATCACTCAACAAGTCCTGCACCTTTTCATCTGTAAAAACGGTATAGACTCGATTCTTGCGAAGATTGCTCCGTTGGTGGTGGCGAATTTCCGATTTGATTTCGTAGAAATGGAGAAAGGACTCGTAGAGGTGACGAGCCAGTTTGGCATTTTCTGTCACAACTGACAAGGTCAAGCCCGAAGTCGAGAGACCGATACTTCCAGACATTTTGATAATGGCAGATAATTCATGCCGGCTCAGATGGTGCTGACCTAGGATTTCTTCTTTTACTGCTACTGTGAAACTCATTTTCTCACCTGTATGATGCGCATCAACTCATCCACGATCAAATCTCCATCGTGAAAGGCACCCCCATTTTCCAGACGAAGGAAGTTAGAGGAAATCACACGCGGAACTTGTTTACAAAGGCCAGCAAAGTCATGTTCCACCTGTACCAAGTATTCATCAAAACGGTTGGAATTCATGTATTCCTGAGGCACTTTTTCAATATTCACCAAGACAGTATCGATAAAAGGTCGGCCAAGGTGACGATGCAAGACCTCTACGTGGTCACTATCTGTAAAGTGTTCCGTCTCCCCACGTTGGGTCATGATATTGCAGACATAGGCGATTTCTGCCTTGGTTTCCAAAAGTGCCTGCCCGATTTCCTTAATCACGATATTGGGCAAAATCGAGGTAAAGAGGGAACCAGGTCCGAGGACAATCATGTCACTTTCAAGAATGGTCTGCACTACTCGACGACTGGCCAGAGGCGTATCATCGTTGAGGGTATTGGTCACATAGACATGGTCAATCATGCCTGGATGGTCTGCAATATGACTCTCTCCAGCCACTTCTGTCCCATCCTGAAAGACCGCATGAAGGGTCAAAGGATGGTCACTGGAAGGATAAATCTTCCCAGTTGTATGGAAAAATTTGCTCAGTAACTGCATGGCATTATAGGTCGAACCCTGCATTTCTGACAGGCCAGCAATAATGAGATTGCCCAATGGATGACCAGCAAAGGCTCCCGCATCTTCAGAAAAGCGGTACTGAAAGACTTTCTCATAAAACTTAGGCATATCCGACATGGCCACAAGGACATTGCGGAGATCGCCTGGCGGTGTCAATTGTTGCATATTTTTTCGAAGTTCACCTGATGAACCACCATCATCCGCCACCGTTACGATAGCAGCAATTTCCACATCTTTTTCACGCAGACTTTTTAGAATGACAGGAATTCCAGTTCCTCCACCAATCACCGTTATCTTTGGTTTTCTCATGAACGGTTTACCGTTTCCTTTCTTCGGTCTTTGTCGCGATGCCCTTCATTAACAGGCCAATTCTTGGATAAGTCCTGCGCCAAGCGTTTAGCAAAGGCCACACTACGGTGTTGCCCACCCGTACAACCCATGGCAATGGTCAAAACGGACTTCCCTTCCTTTTGGTAACTTGGCAAAATCGGCTCAATCAAGGCCAACAAATGCTGATAAAAATCTTCTGACTCAGGATGATTCATGACATAGTCATAAACTGGTTCATCTACACCCGTTTGATTACGCAGTTCTGGAAGGTAATATGGATTTGGCAAGAAACGGACATCAAAGACCAGGTCCGCATCAATTGGGATTCCGTATTTAAAGCCAAAAGACATGACTTCAATACGGAAAGACTGAGCTTTCTCTTGATCAGAAAACTGCTCTGCAATGGTTTTACGCAACTCACGTGGAGTAAGTTCAGTCGTATCCACCACATTTTGACTCATATTTTTCAAAGGCGCCAAGAGTTCACGTTCCAGCTTGATTCCATCCAAAATCCGTCCGTCTGCAGCTAGTGGGTGACTTCGTCTAGTTTCCTTGTAGCGCGCCACCAATTCCTTATCTGCCGCGTCCAAAAAGAGAATTTTAAAGTCCAGTTCTTCCTTGTTTTCCAACTCATCCAAAACAGTTTGAATCTCTGAGAAGAAAGAACGACTACGCATATCCACCACCAAGGCCAACTTATGGTCGTCTTCCTTGGTTTCAACCAACTGCAAAAACTTAGGCAAGAGAGCTGGAGGCATATTATCAATAGTAAAATAACCTAGATCCTCGAAGGACTGAATGGCAACCGTTTTCCCTGCACCACTCATTCCTGTAACAATCACCAAGTGAAGTTGTTTCTTTGTCATCTTTTTCTCCTTATATCAAAAGAAGTTTGGCAGAACCAAACTTCAACTAGCTTATCCAATCTCTGCGATGACTTCGATTTCGACTTTTACATCACGAGGAAGACGAGCTACCTCTACTGCTGAACGAGCTGGAAATTCCTCTTTAAAGGCCGTTTGGTAAACCTCGTTAAAAGGAACAAAGTCGTTCATATCGCTCAAGAAACAAGTTGTTTTGACAACATGGTCAAAGTCAGTTCCTGCCTCTGCCAAAATAGCACCGATGTTTTTCAAGACTTGTTCTGTCTGTTCTTGGATCGTTTTTCCAACGATTTCTCCAGTTTCAGGAGAGAGAGGAACTTGACCACTAGCAAACAAAAGGTTGCCAACGATTTTTCCTTGAACATAGGGTCCGATCGCCTTTGGAGCTTTGTCTGTATGAATTGTTTTTGCCATTTTCTTTTCCTCACAATTTTTCTAAGATTGCATCCCAAGCTTCATCCATCCCTGCCTTGCTGACAGATGAAAAGAGGATAAAGTCGTCACTTGGGTCAAAGTTTAATTTCTTTTTGATTGCTGATTCGTGCTTGTTCCATTTACCACGAGGAATCTTGTCCGCCTTGGTCGCCACAATGATGACTGGAATCTCATAATACTTGAGAAATTCGTACATCTGCACATCATCTGCTGACGGGTCATGACGAAGGTCAACTAGACTGACCACTGCACGGAGATTTTCCCGAGTCGTTAAGTACTCCTCAATCATGCGCCCCCACTTTTCACGTTCCTTTTTAGAAACACGGGCATAGCCATAACCAGGCACATCCACAAAGCGCATCTTGTCGTCGATATTAAAGAAGTTGAGAAGCTGGGTTTTACCAGGTTTACCTGATGTTCGGGCTAGATTCTTACGATTCAACATAGTGTTGATAAAGCTAGACTTGCCAACATTCGAACGCCCTGCTAGGGCAATCTCTGGCAGTTCATCCTGTGGATAGTGGGATTTATTAGCCGCACTGAGCAAGATTTCAGCATTGTGTGTATTAAGTTCCATAGTCACCTCTAGGCTGTTTCTAGGATTGGTTTATCCGTTCCATCGACAGCTTCTTTTGTAATACGGACCAATTTCACATTTTCCTGACTCGGTACTTCAAACATGACATCTAGCATGGTTTCCTCGATAATCGAGCGAAGACCACGCGCCCCTGTCTTGCGTTCGATAGCCTTATTGGCAATTTCCTGAAGGGCTTCGTCGTCAAATTCCAACTCGACATCATCATAAGAAAGCAAAGTTTGGTATTGTTTCACCAAAGCATTTCTTGGCTCTTTCAAGATACGAACCAGGTCATCAACCGTTAATTGCTCAAGAGCCGCAAAGACAGGCAAGCGTCCAATCAACTCAGGGATAATGCCAAATTTTTGAATATCTTCTGCGATGATTTCTTGCATGTAAGAGCTATTTTCATCAATCGCTTTATTGTTTTGACCAAAGCCAATAACTTTTTCACCCAGACGTTGTTTGACAATTTCCTCAATACCATCAAAGGCACCACCCACGATGAAGAGGATATTTTTAGTATCCACCTGAATCATCTCTTGTTGTGGATGCTTGCGTCCACCTTGAGGCGGCACGCTAGCAACGGTTCCCTCGATAATCTTGAGGAGGGCTTGTTGCACCCCTTCACCAGAAACATCACGTGTGATCGATACATTCTCACTCTTCTTGGCAATCTTGTCAATTTCATCCACGTAGATAATCCCACGCTCTGCACGTTCAATATTAAAGTCAGCAGCCTGCAGGAGTTTGAGAAGGATATTTTCCACATCCTCACCCACATAACCAGCCTCAGTAAGAGCTGTCGCATCTGCAATCGCAAAAGGCACATTCAAGCTCTTAGCCAAGGTCTGGGCCAAGAAAGTTTTCCCGGAACCAGTTGGGCCAATCATCAAGATGTTTGACTTCTGCAAATCTACATCTTCCGACTCTTCACGCGTATCGTGGAAATTGATGCGTTTGTAGTGGTTGTATACTGCTACTGCTAAAGCCCGTTTGGCACGATCTTGACCGATTACATAGTGGTTCAAGATATGGAGGAGTTCAATTGGTTTTGGTACCTCAGACAAGTCTGCCAAGACTTCCTCAGCCAACTCTTCCCGAATGATTTCCTGGGCTAACTCCACACATTCATTACAGATAAAGGCGTTGTTCCCAGCGATTATTTTTTGTACTTCTTCTTGGCTTTTGCCACAAAATGAGCAATAAACCATCATATCATTATTCCTATTTGTAGGCATGATTTCCTTCCGTTCTATTCTATACTGTCATTCTATCTAAAATAAGGTCATGTAAAATGCATGAATACTATTGACCAAATTGGTAAAGGCATTTAACCAGAGCAGGACAGAAAGCCCATAACGCTTTTTACGAAAAGCCTGTGCTCCTGCAAGTAAGCAGACCAAACACAGCATGGCTGTGAAAAAACCAAATATACTACGTTCCATTAGACTTCCTTTCTCTTGCGGTATTGGATGGTAAAATCATAAGGATTTTTCTCATCTTTGGTATAGGATTTGCTTGAAACTGTCTCAAAAAGGGACAAGTCAAACTCTTCAGGGAAATAGGTATCACCCTCCACCCGAGCATGAATTTGAGTCATAATCACTTCATCAAGGTAGGGTTCAAAAGCCTGAAAAATTTGCTTTCCACCGAGAATATAAAGATTCTTATCTTGATCCTGATACCAGTCCAAGACAGACTGGACATCATAAAAAGTAGTAACCCCATCTATCTTTTCTTCTGGATTACGAGTCAAAATCAAGGTCTCCCGTTTTGGAAGCAAGCGACGCCCCATCCCATCAAAGGTCACACGCCCCATCAAGATAGCATGATTCAGAGTTGTTTCTTTAAAGTGTTGCAATTCTGCTGGCAAATACCAAGGCAGACGATTGTCCTTCCCAATCACACCCTCTTCATCCTGAGCCCAAATAGCTACAATTTTCTTAGTCATGCTTCCATCCTTTTCACTGATAGTACTATTTTATCAAAAAACTCAAAAAAAGACTGGTTTGGAATGCGTTCAGTTTGATAGAAAAGAAGCAGGCTAGCTTTAGCCTGCTTCTCCTGTCCCTAGGACATACGTTTCTTTGCTTCTAATTCAATTTTTTTGACTACTTCTTGAATGTTCAAACCAGTTGTATCAAGGTAAACTGCATCCTCTGCTTGTTTGAGAGGTGAAGTCTCACGATGGCTATCCTTGTAGTCACGCGCAGCAATTTCCTCTTTTAGGGTTTCAAGGTCTGTTTCAATTCCCTTGGCAATATTTTCCTTGTAACGACGCTCTGCTCTTTCATCAACAGAAGCTACTAAGAAAATTTTCAATTCTGCTTGTGGCAATACAACAGTCCCAATATCGCGACCATCCATGACAATCCCACCTTGCTGGGCAATCTCTTGTTGGAGAGAAACTAGTTTCTCACGTACTTCAGGAATTGCTGCAATAGCAGAAACATGATTGGTCACTTCATTTTCACGAATAGGATGAGTAATGTCCACATCTCCTACAAAGACAAGTTGTTCTCCAGTTTCTGAGCGCCCAAAGCTGATTGGATGCTGGTCCAATAAGGCTAAAAGTTCCTCAATTTCTTCCACTCCTAACTGGTGTTTCAGAGCCATATAGGTCGCCGCACGATACATGGCACCTGTATCTAGATAGGTATACCCAAAATCTTTAGCAACAATCTTAGCAACCGTACTCTTACCGCTTGAAGCTGGACCATCGATAGCAATTTGAATCGTCTTCATTTATGACTCCTATCTAGTCTTAATCACATCTCCAGGATTTGCAAACCAAGATCCTGTAGCCATATGTCCAGGATTCAATGCTTCTAATTGAGCAATTGAAATACCTGCACGTTGCGCCAAGACAGCTTCACCCTCACCAGCCTGAACTGTAATTGTTCCTTCACTAGCAGCATGTTCTTCAGAATGACTCTCACTAGAGGAGCTCTCTGTAGAAGTTGCTTCTTCAGTCTTGCTAGATGAAGAAGACGATTCTTCTGTTACAGATGTTGAAGCAGGGGCAGATGAGTCATAAAAATCTTTCAAGGCTGCTGTGCGATTACTCCCTCCGCTTGAAAGGTAAATCAATACTATTATCATTGCTACAACAATCACGAAAAAGAGACTAGCTAGAATCGTCAAAACACGATTTGCAACAACGCCTGTACCTTTTTGATTACGTTGACGTCGTTCCGTTCTCGTCTGTTCTTCCTGATTCTCATAAATATCTTCTTGCCACGGTTCTTTTGCCATACCTTACTCCTTGTTTTTTTTTACTTTTCTTATTACAATATAAATATGAAAATCACACTTATACCTGAACGTTGCATCGCCTGTGGGCTTTGCCAAACTTATTCTGAATTATTTGATTACCACGATAATGGAATCGTGCGTTTTTACGATGACCCTGACCAACTAGAAAAAGAAATCTCTCCTAGTCAGGACGTCGTAGAAGCTGTTAGAAACTGTCCGACTCGTGCCTTGATTAAAGATTAACTCTAATATCAACAAGAACGTTCCACTCCTTATAGTTTAGCATATTTCCATGCAAAATTATAGTCTTTTCTCTTTATTTTTTTCTGTAAAATCAGGAAGGTCACTTTTTTCTTTGACGAGATAAAGTGGTCTTTTTTTGGTCTCTAGATAAATCTTACTGATATACTTGCCGAGAATCCCAATGGTCAAGAGTTGAATCCCACCAAGGAAGAGAATAACAGCCATCAGAGAGGTCCAACCTGATGTCGGATTGCCCAAAATGAGGGTCCGAACCACAACAAAAAAGGTCATAAGAAGAGAAATAAAACAAGATAGGAGACCTGCCACAAAGGCGATAATCAAGGGAAAATCTGAAAAATTAACAATCCCTTCAATGGAGTAGAAAAAGAGTTGCCTAAAACTCCAACTGGTATTGCCAGCCTGCCTTTCGACATTTGGATAGTCCAGATAGTGGGTTTTAAAGCCGACCCAGGCAAAGAGTCCCTTCGAAAAGCGATTGGACTCAGTCAAGCTTAAAATGGCATCCACTACAGATCTTCTCATCATGCGAAAATCACGGACACCTGACGGCAAGGCTACTGGACTAATTTTTTTCATGAAGCCATAAAAGAGATCAGCACAGAAACTGCGAAAGAAGGGTTCTCCCGCCCGACTAGTTCTCCGTGTTCCTACACAGTCTAAATCTGCATTTTGGTCTAGTAAGTTTTTCATCTCAAGCAACATACTAGGAGGATCTTGGAGGTCTGCATCCATCACCACCACCAAATCTCCTGTCGCATATTGCAAGCCTGCATAGAGGGCTGCTTCTTTGCCAAAATTTCGTGAGAAAGAAAGATAATGAACTGCCGGATTTTGCTCCCGATAGGTCTTTAAGAGTTCCAAGGTTCCATCACTTGATCCATCGTCGATAAAGACATACTCGATTTCTGTTTCCAAATCTGGAAGTAAAGCTTCCAAAGCCTGATAAAAAAGAGGAAGTACTTCCTCTTCGTTTAAACAGGGGACAATGATTGACATCACCATCTTAGTCTTCAAATCCATTTGGATGCTTACTTTGCCAACGCCATGCGTCTTCACACATTTGGGTGATGCCGAGTTCTGCTTCCCAGCCGAGTTCTGCTTTGGCTTTTGCAGGATCTGAATAGCAGGCTGCAATATCACCTGGGCGACGGTCTACGATGCGGTAAGGAATTGGACGTCCGACTGCTTTTTCCATATTTTGGATAATTTCAAGAACTGAGTAGCCTTTACCTGTTCCAAGGTTATAAACGTTTAGGCCTGAACCTTTTTGGATTTTTTGTAGAGCTGCGACGTGACCTTTAGCCAAATCGACAACGTGAATATAGTCACGAACACCAGTTCCGTCTTCCGTATCGTAATCGTCTCCAAACACTTGCACTTGCTCTAATTTTCCAACGGCTACTTGAGTCACATATGGCAAGAGATTGTTTGGAATACCGTTTGGATTTTCTCCCAAATCTCCGCTCTCATGAGCTCCGATTGGGTTAAAGTAACGAAGCAAGACCACATTCCATTCTGAGTCTGCCTTGTAGATATCCGTCAAAATTTCCTCTAGCATAAGCTTAGTGCGGCCATATGGATTGGTCACTGAAAGAGGGAAATCTTCCAAGATGGGCACTGTATGAGGATCTCCGTAAACTGTCGCAGAAGAACTGAAAATGATGTTTTTACAGTTGTTTTCTTCCATGACCTTCAAAAGACTAACAGTTCCAGCGATATTGTTGTCATAGTAGGCAAGAGGAATACGGGTTGATTCGCCGACAGCCTTCAAGCCAGCAAAGTGAATGACACCAGTTGGTTCTTCTTGTTTGAAAATATCTCTGAGGGTATCGGTATCACGGATATCTGCCTCATAGAAAGGCACTTCAACTCCTGTGATTCTTTCAACAACTTCTAAACTTTTTCTGTTACTATTAACAAGGTTATCCACCACAACAACCTGATGACCTGCTTGGATTAACTCAATAACAGTGTGGGTTCCGATAAAACCTGCTCCACCCGTTACCAAAATCTTTTCTTGCATCTTTTTTCCTCGATTCTCGGATTATTTTTTCTTATTTTACCATTTTTGATAGGGAATGTCATTTGCCATCCTAGAGGGGAGGCTAAAATTTCAGTAAAATCCTTATTCGCTTTTTACTCGTTTGACATAGTTTTCAATTGGGTAGTTTAGAGGGTCCAAGGTCAACTCCTTGTCTTGGATCAGTTGAGCTAGGTGGTAACCAATGATAGGACCAGTTGTGAGGCCTGATGAACCTAGTCCACTAGCAGCATAGACACCTTCCAATTCTGGCACTTGCCCAAAGAAAGGAGAGAAATCACTGGTATAGGCACGGATTCCCACACGCTCAGCTCTTGAAGTCGCTCTAGCTAAAACTGGATAATGGGGCAAGGCTGCCTCCTCCATTTGTTTGAGCAAGATTTTATCTACCGTCAAATCAAATCCCATATCATTTTCATGGGTAGCACCTAAGGACAATTTCCCACCTGCAAAAGGAATCAAATCCCACTCCCCTTCAGGCATAACAACAGGGTAAGCTTCCATGTCTTGGGCAAGTTGATAATCTCGGAGTTGCCCCTTTTGGGGACGAACATCTACTTCATAACCTAAAGGCTCTAACAGGTGTCCCAACCAAGCTCCCGCCGCCAAAATAACCTGATCAAACACCTCTTCGTCAATCTGGTAACCTGATGCTAAAGGTGTCAGAGTTACTTTTTCTTTGACCAGCTTGACCTGACTGGCTTCTAGTAAACGAGTCACTAAGAGTTGACCATCTACTCTCGCTCCACCAGAAGCATAGAGCAAGCGATCAAATCCCTGCAAGCCAGGGAATAATTCATTAGCTGATGCTGGATCCAGAATGGCTAACTGATCTATCAAGGGAGATTCTTCTCTGCGCTGGAGGGCTAGTTGATAGAGTTCTTCCAACTTGGATTCGTCCTTTTTCAAGAGAAAAACTCCTGAGCGTTGGTAAAAGTCGATTTCCTGACCAGACTTTTCTAAATCAGCCAACAAATCCACATAAAAGTCAGCCCCCAAGCGCGCCATCTTGTACCAAGCTTTATTGCGGCGTTTGGAGAACCAAGGACTGATAATTCCCGCTGCTGCCTTGGTAGCCTGACCTTGTCCATGGTCAAAAACGGTCACCTCTAAATCTGCTTCTTTGGAGAGGTAGTAGGCGGCTGTGGCACCTACAATCCCTGCTCCAATAATGGCAACTTTTTTCATTGTCTTCACTTCCTAACTAGATATGGTGGAAAGGATTGGTCGATGCCTGACTAGGCAAGATATCAATATCCCAGCCCTTTTCTTCCTTCCATTGAGTAAGTAGTGCTGCAATTTTTTCCACAAAAAGCACTTCAATATAGTGACCTGGGTCCAATGCTAGCAAGCCATCAGACAACATATCCTGGGCAGTGTGGTAGTAAATATCACCAGTGATATAGACATCCGCTCCTTTAGCTAAAGCATCCTTATAGAAAGACTGCCCGCTACCACCACAGATGGCCACTCTTGAAATAGACTTCTGCATATCACTCTCTTGATAATGCACCATTCGAAGGCTATCTAAACCAAAGACTTGCTTGACATGTTGGGCCAATTCCCCAAATGTCTGAGGCTGAATAGTTCCAATACGACCAATTCCACGTTCTGGACCTGTCTCCTGTAGATAGGTCGTTTCCTCGATACCTAGCATCTGGCAGAACCAGTCATTGAGGCCATTTTCAACGATGTCAATGTTGGTATGGCTGACATAAACTGCAATGTCATGCTTGATGAGATCAATGTAAATCTGATTTTGTGGACGGCTAGCTACCAAATCCTTGATGGGACGGAAAATAGGTGCGTGCTTAACGATAATCAAGTCTACACCCTTTTCAATAGCTTCAGCCACCGTTTCTTCACGAATATCCAGAGCAACCATGACTCTTTGGATATCCTTGTCCAAAGTGCCAATTTGCAATCCGCGACTGTCTCCTTCCATAGAAAATTCCTGAGGGCAAAAGGCTTCATACGCTTTGATCACTTCACTTGCTAGCATGGAGAACCTCCTTGATGGCTTGAATTTTATCTACTAAAACTTGACGTTCCTCCAGATTTTTTTCTGGAATTTGTCCGAGGGCGAACTCTAGCTTCTCAGCTTCTTTTTTCCATTTTTGTACAAAAAACGGACTGACTTCTTTGGACAAGATAGGTCCAAAACGGACATCACTTGCTGATAAGTTCATTTGTCCCGCTTCCACTACTAGAATTTCATAAAATTTGCCAGCTTCTTCTAGGATGCTTTCTGCTACAATCTGAAAACCATTGTCTTGCAACCAAATGCGCAAGTCGTCTTCACGATTATTGGGCTGGAGGATTAAACGCTCTACATTAGCTAACTTGTCCAAGCCTTCTTCTAAAATCCTCGCAATCAAACGACCACCCATACCAGCAATGGTGATGACCGACACTTGGTCAGCCTCTTCAAAGGCTGCTAGGCCATTGGCTAAACGGACTTGGATTTTCTCCTTTAGGCCGTGAGCCTCAACATTCTTGACCGCTGACTGGTAGGGACCTTCTACGACCTCACCTGCAATGGCGCTTTTGATTTGGCCTCTCTCCACCAACTCGATAGGCAGATAAGCATGGTCACTTCCCACATCTAGTAAAATGGCCCCCTGTGGCACAAAGGACGCCACTAATTCTAATCTCTTTGAAATCATCTTCTCTCACTTTCCAAAACTCTATTACCTCTTATTATACCACATTTCAGCTGGCAATCTTGCACCTAAAAAAACCGCAATCCACAGATTGCAGCCTTTCTTTATTTTCTGGCTTGATAGCGACTAGTCAGGATGAAAATCACGGTAAAGACCAACATCATGACACCATAAACAGGCAATGTTTGTCCTGTCAAGGTTGAAATTTCAAGCAGTTTTTGGATTCTTGGGAAGAGAGCTGTAGCTAGGAAGCCTCCTACTGACCAAACAATCAAGAGGACACGCCAAAGGGTGAATGGTATGCAGGCTCTAAATACAGATAAGAAACCAATTGACCCCAAGAGATAATAGAGGAGGGTTGAGATTTCTAACTCAGACCAGCCTTGACTCGTACCAAATATTTTCACAAACAGGACGCTGAAGACGACCATGAGAGCGCTTGGTAGGGCACGAAGCATGGATCTTCTGAGGAAGTTTGGCTCGACAGGTTTGATATTTCGCTCAAAAGTCAGAACGAATGGTGGGAAACCTTCCACGAATTGGTCAATCATGGTAATCTGGATTGGAATGAATGGGAAAATCAAGATCCACTCTGACCGACCTAGTAAAGCACTGGCGATACAGATAATTGCGAGCAAGAAAGAATAGATGGTCTTTATCAAGAAAATCGGTGCAATGTGGGCAATGTTATTGACCACGCGACGACCTTCAAAGAGAATCTCAGGAACATCATTAAAGTCAGAGTTCAAGAGAACCAGATTGGCAATCTGACGAGTCGCCGGATCTCCCTCAGCCATCACGATAGAACAATCCGCCTCACGAAGAGCCAGAATATCATTAACTCCATCCCCTGTCATAGCTGTTGTATGACCCGCTTTTTTCAGTGTTTGGATGATGAGTTTCTTTTGATGAGGGGAAACACGTCCGAAAATCGCAGTCTCCTCCGCCATAGCAATCAATTCCTCATCGGTGATTTTCGAACAATCGACATAGCTGTGGTAGTCCGCAAAGCCAGCCTTCTGGGCAATGCTGGACACCGTAACTGGATTGTCCCCAGAAATGATTTTGAGCCCCACTTCCTGAGAACGGAGATAGTCTAGTGTCTCTGCTGCTCCTTCTCGTATCGGGTCCAAGATCTCCAGCAAGGCTAGAGCCTGAATATCAGATGGTTTCTGTGGTTTGTGGTGGTCTAATTTTTCCTGACTGAGGGCTAAGACCAAGACACGTGAACCTCTCTCCAAGGCCTCTCTGGCTTCTGGGACCTCAGAATCCAGCAACATCTCAGGCGCCCCTAAGAAAACTGTTCCCAAACCTTCTAACTCCATGGCTCCCCACTTGCGGTCACTTGAGAAAGGCAGATTGGAAATCATAGGATGAGCAACTTCTCCCACAAAACGCTGGCGAATAGCTTGCGCAGTTGGATTTTTATCCTCACTGTGAGCTATGTAGCTGGCTAAAATGCTGGCAATGGTCTCTTCACCATAAGTTTCCGTCAGTGGAAGAACAGCCTCCACCTGCATCTTCCCTTGGGTGATGGTGCCCGTCTTGTCCAAACAGAGCATGTCCACGCGCGCCAAGGTCTCAACAGAGTACATCTCCTGCACCAAGACCTTTTTCAAGCCCAACTTAATCACTGCAGTCAAGAGCGAAGTAATGGTCAAGAGGGCAATTCCCTTAGGCAACATTCCCAGAAGGGCTGTCGATGAATTTACAACGGACGACTTAAGAGGCAAGCCTTTTAAAAGCAAGGCTTCTAGCAAGAGAGCCAGACCAAAAGGAATGATAATCTTCCCAGTAAAACCAGCTAACCTGTCCAGCGATTTCATGATACGAGAGTTGATTGGTTTAACGGTCTTGGCTTCCAGCATGAGTTTGGAAGCATAGTTGTCTACACCGACATGGTGAACTTGAGCTAAAACTGCCCCACTGGCTAGGAAACTTCCTGACAAAAGCAAGGCATCCACTTCCTTTTGCACCAAATCACTTTCCCCCGTCAACATGGCTTCATTGACTTCCGCAAAGCCTTCCAAAACCAAGGCATCACTAGGAATCTGCTCTCCTGCAGACAAACGAATGACATCTCCTAACACCAATTCTTCAGGATTCAGAGCCACTTCTTGGCCATCACGAATAGTCTTGACCTTTTCCTTGGTCATGAGATTGAGCTTGTCCACCATGTGTTTAGCACGCAGCTCGGTCACAATACCAGAAAAGGCGTTAAAGCAGATAACAGCAAAGAAGACCAGATTGCTCCAAGCCTGCACAAAGGCAAGGGCCAAAGCAATGGCAAAGTTCAAAGCGTTAAAAAGGGTAAAGACATTTCGTTTAACGATTTGCCAAGTGCTAGTACTTGCCGATGCGGTAAAATCATTGACCAAGCCCTTAGCCTGTCTTTCCTTGACTTCTCTTTGGGTTAATCCCATAATCTTATTTTTATCCATAAATTCTATCATATCATTTTTTCTAAAAGAATTCTAATCTCATCCCAAATATGGACCTGGTCAAGGGAAAAGTTTGCCAGCCCTCCTTTGATAAGGTATAATAATAACAAGAAAATAATCGAAGGAGATCGCATGTTTTATACTTATTTACGTGGATTGGTTGTCTTGCTCCTATGGTCCATCAATGGCAATGCCCATTATCATAATACTGATAAAATTCCTAATCAAGATGAAAATTATATTCTGGTTGCCCCTCACCGCACTTGGTGGGATCCAGTTTACATGGCTTTTGCGACCAAGCCAAAACAGTTTATCTTTATGGCCAAAAAAGAGCTCTTTACCAACCGTATCTTTGGTTGGTGGATTCGTATGTGTGGTGCCTTTCCTATCGACCGGGAAAATCCTAGCGCTTCTGCCATCAAATACCCTATCAATGTTCTCAAAAAAAGTGACCGCTCTCTCATCATGTTTCCAAGTGGGAGCCGTCACTCAAACGATGTAAAAGGTGGCGTAGCTCTGATTGCCAAAATGGCCAAGGTCCGTATCATGCCGGTTACCTACACAGGTCCCATGACCTTGAAAGGCTTGGTTAGCCGTGAGCGTGTCGATATGAACTTTGGAAATCCAATCGATATCTCCGATATCAAGAAAATGAATGATGAAGGCATTGAAACAGTAGCCAATCGCATTCAAGCAGAATTCCAACGTTTGGACCAAGAAACGAAACAATGGCACAATAATAAAAAACCAAACCCACTCTGGTGGCTTATCCGCATCCCTGCCCTCATCCTTGCCATTATCCTCGCTATCCTAACCATCATCTTTAGCTTTATCGCAAGCTTCGTATGGAATCCAGATAAGAAAAGAGAAAAACTTATTTAAATAAATACAACAATCCCTTGGCAAAAGCCAAGGGATAAATCTTTTATTCGATTTTCCATTTTTGAGCTAACCAGTTAGAAAAAGCTAGAAATCTCTCATCCACTTGTTCATGATGCCCATAAGGGTCAAAGACAAACTGACAGTTCGGATAGTGTTTCTGAAGACTGGTATGGATCTGCTCAGCATAGACTGGTGCTTGAGCCAAGCGATTAGTATGGTGTGCTCCTTCTGTTTGACCGTTCTGTAAATACAGCAAACAGTCCAAATTTTTCACTGTCTCTGTCTTGCAGTAAGTCACAAAATCAGGATACCAAAAGGAACCGCAGATCGAAAAGACACAGGAAACCTTGTCAAAGCTGAAAAGACTGTAGACTGCCGCTAAACCACCTAGTGAATAACCTCCATAAGCAAGGCGTGCTTCATCCAGGCGATAAAGCGACTGCAACTTGTCTAAAAGACCTCCAAATAAATGATCATGATAGACGTTGGCCTGACCTCCAAACTCTGGAGCTCCATCTCTCAGAGCAGCTGCCTTCCAAGGAGTGTAGTCATCTAGGCGATTTTTAGAGGTCAATCCCACTAAAATCACAGATTCGGAAAGGGACGATAGGAAGTCCAAGTTTCCATCATTCAATAAAATTGCCGGATAGATTTGATTGGGGTCGTAGTTAGAAGGAAGGCTGATTTTAACTTGAATTCCTTCCCAATCAAACTCATTATTTATTGATAAAGTCATTGATTTTCTCAAGGGAATCAATCACTGCTGGACCATAGTCCATCAATTCATCGTAAGAGATGGTCATGATTTTTTGATTCTTAATAGCAGGAACGCTTTCCAAAACAGCATTTGCCTTCATCAACTCTACTGCTTTTTCATCCAATTTTTTATTGCGGTCGCTGGTTACATAGATAATCAATTCAGGATCCATTGACACGAGATTTTCCAAGGTCAAGCCTGATGTACCCGTAGCAACGTTTGTATAACCAAGTTGGTTCAGCAAACTTTCTTGCAAAGCAGACTTGTAGGCACCGAAGGTTTCATCATTATAGGCAACCATAATCAAAGCCTTTTTCTTTTCACCTTGACTTGCTGGGTTTGCTTTCTTAACAGCATCAATTTTAGTTTGTAATTGGGATGCGTATTCATTAGCCTTGTCCTGAACATTAAAAATCATGCCAAGATTTTTGACATCTTCTACGATATTCCCCAAATCTTGCTGAATTGTAGAGAGAGAAGCTTTTTGCGTATAAATTGGGATTTTGTTTTCATTCCAAGCGCTAACTGTCCCCAAGGATTTTTCAGAAAACATCATGTTTCGCCCCATCACAGCGTCCGGCTCATAAGAAAGGACTGTCTCTTGTGAGACTGTTTTTTTATCCCCAATTTGAGGAATCGTCGCAATCGCGTCCTTGTATTTGTCCGTCACAGCATTGTCTGGATTGAGCATGCCAACAATTTTATCCTTCAACCCCAACTCCAATAAGATTTCAGTGGTTGAAAGATTGTTGGTGATAACTTTTTCAGGTGCCTTGTCAAAAACTTGTTCGACTTCATTTCCTTTAGCATCATAGGTTTTGATAGTTAGCGGATAAGTCGTCTCTGCTTTAGCCTTTTGACTTGTCTCTGTGCTAGATTGTGTGGTAGCTTTTTCTGTAGTAGTGTTACCACAAGCTGCCAAAGTTAAGGTAGCTACTGTTACGAGTAAAATACTGAGTGTTTTTTTCATCTTGTTTTCCTTTTCATTCTTATAAATAGTGAATCATAGCTTGCTGATCCTCGGTCCAAGTTACCTGACTTTGAACGCCGTATACAGTTTGCAATGATTCTGAGGTGATGGTCTCCTTTGGAGTCCCTTGATAAAGGATTTCCCCCTCTTTCATCAGATAGAGATAATCCGAATAGCGACAAGCAAGTTGAATATCATGCAGGACAGCTAGAACATTGATCTTGAGTTCCTTTACAATGGCTAACAAGTCTAGCTGATACTTGATATCCAAGTGATTGGTTGGTTCGTCCAGGAGCAAGAGAGTCGGTTCTTGCACCAAGGCGCGGGCTAGTAAGACTCGCTGTTTCTCTCCCCCTGACAGAGAAGAATAGAGACGAGTTTTCTTCTCGAGCATATCCACCTTAACGAGGGCATCTTGAACGAGAGTAAAATCCCTTTCCCTTTCCTTCTGTAAAAAAGAGAGGTGGGGAGTTCTTCCCAGCAAGACGATTTCTTCAACTGTACAATCAAACTGCAGTTGGTTAAACTGGGTCACAACTGCCATTTGCTTGGCTGTTTCTTTGAGCGTCCATTGTTCCAGAGGCTTTCCATCTAGGCTTATCAAGCCTTTGTCCGCCTTTTCCTGACGATAGAGGAGTTTAAGTAGACTGGTTTTCCCGCTTCCATTTGGTCCTAGTATCGTGTGAAATTGATTCCCTTCAACCTTAAGAGAGACTCCTTTGAGGATTTTTTTCTCTCCTAGTCCAAAATGGATATCCTGACAAATCAAGTCCATGTCAGACCCTCACCTCCCTTCGCCTACCTCCAACAATGTAGATAAAGAAGGGAGCACCTACTAAGGCTGTGAAAATACCAATAGGAAGCTCTGCGTTTGGAATGATGATACGAGAGAGTACGTCTGCCCAGATGACAAAGAGGGCACCTAGCAAGGTTGCAACAGGAAAAAGCCTCTTGTAATTCGTTCCTACTAACCCACGAGCTAAATGTGGAGTAATCAAACCGACAAATCCAATAATCCCACAGGTTGCCACTAAGACTGCTGTCAACACAGCCACCATGGTCACATAAAGATACCAATAAAAACGTAAAGGAATTCCCAAAGTTAAAGCAGCCTCATCTCCCATCATCATCGCATTGAAAATCCGATACTGAGTAGAGAAAAATAGAAAGGTCATTCCTACAACCATAGTTGGCAGGACCAAGTCAGACCAGGTAGTCCCGGCAAGCGAGCCCATGGTCCAAAACTTAATGGTCATCACACTATCCGCATTAGCGCCAACTGAGATAATAAAGTTTGAAAAAGCCAGAAAGAGAGCGTTGACCACCGTTCCTGATAAAATCAGACTGGAAGTCGTCATCCTTCCCTGCATAGAGGCAATGATGAGGACAGCAATTGTTGCCAAAATAGCTCCAAGAAAAGCTCCAAGGCTAATCATCACTTTTAAACCAAGAATGATGCTCAAGGTTGCACCTAGAGTTGCACCCGCAGATATTCCTAAGACATAAGGCTCTGCTATGGGATTGTTCACTGTAGACTGCATCACACTACCACACATAGAAAGGCCTGCTCCTACTATCAGACCTAACAATACTCGAGGGAATCTCATGTTCCATACAATGGCAAGAGTGGACTTGGAAACCTCTCCTATCTCAAGAGGAAATCCCAACCTGCTCAAAATAATCCGATAGGTATCTCCTAGATCAATCGCAACGGATCCCATTGAAACTGCTAGAAAGAGAGAAATCCCTAGAATACCTAGCAAAATAACTAAAAGTAACACAAATTGCTGGTCTTGTCGGCTTCCAGAAAATTTGGAAAGCATGCAAACCTCCTTTGATAGAATCTTAAAAATTTAGAAAATTCTCATAAAAAGTATACCATATTTTCAACAATGGAACAAGATGAGAAAAATAAATATAGTTGGTCTTACAGTGCTAATAATCGTAACCGAAGATTATACTTGAGTATATCGAGGTAAAGTGACAACATAAAAAGCCCTCTGAAAATAGAGAGCTGATTTGAACCCGGGCTAAAATCCTAGTGAAACAAAAAAATCTACACGATCAGAAAAGTCTCTATCGTGCCATTTTCATACATGATGTATAGTCCAAGTAGAATGAATACTAAGGGCACAATGATTCGCTCGTATTTTTCAATTGTCTCGAATATTAACGGAATAGAGGATAACACCCGACTAATCTCGCATAAGATAATTATGCCGATTACAAACACAAGCAACGCCACGAGGGTCTGTGACCAATCTAACGAAGCGAAATAAGGTATATAGATACCTAAATTATCTCCGCCAGACGCAATTGTCAGCAATGTAACTGTCCAAAACAGTTGATTTGCCTTGCTTTGTTCTAATCTTTCAATAATTTCTTCCTCTTCTTCCTCACCTTCTCCAACAATTGCAAAGCGAATCCCTAAATAGATAGGGATTAAACCAAGCAATCCAACCATCCATTCTTCAGGCACGAAATTAACGACATAAGCAGCAACTAAACTCACCCCTACAAGTAAGCCTGTGCCTAGATATTGCCCCGCATAAATATGCCATTTTTGTTTATTCTGTGATAGCTGTGCAAATAAAATAAATAAAATAATTAAATAATCGATACTGGTGGAAATATAAACACCAATAGCAGATATGATTGTCTGTCCCATAAAAAACCTCCTGTATTGGTCAGTAATAAATCAGCAGATTTTAGGAGAGCACAGACACATTAATTTAGCTATCGCTAGTGGGTAATGTCGAACATAGGAAAGCATTTTACTCCTCCTCAAAACGTAGTTACAAAGTAATTTCTAACTGGAATTCGGTGACTACTTCCATGTAAAGTATAACATACTATACTTTACTTCGTAAAGTGTGGGCTCTCCGAGGGGGCTTGCAGACAGCTACTCGGCTTTTCAAGCCGAGTAGCTACGCACCCTTATGGTGTAATTAGCCGATACCATTTGAGGTTTTTGTAGTCTCCAAAATTGTGACCGATAAAACACACCATGAGTGAAGGACTCCTCAGCATGGGTTTTTGTAGTCTCCAAAATTGTGACCGATAAAACTCGATACCTTGACCGATTTCATACCCTTTAGTTTTTGTAGTCTCTAAAATTGTGACCGATAAAACCTCAATAAAAGAGCCCTCTGAAAATCAGAGAGCTAATTTGAGATTGGGATAAAATCCATACAAAAAAGCTACCCAATGGAGTAGCTTCTTTATCAAGACACGCTCAATTGAACACGGCCTAAGCACTTGGCAAAAAAGATAAAATCTCCTAGAAACTGAAGTTTCTTCGTCAATTTTCCTATTTTTGCTTTGTGCTTTTGACGGCCTTTGTATCTTGAATTAGCGACGAAGTCCTAGAGAGTTGATTAACTCACGGTAACGGTTAACGTCGTTTTTACGCAAGTATGCAAGCAAGTTACGACGGCGACCGATTTTCTTCATCAATCCACGGTAAGTAGCGTGGTCTTTTTTGTGTTGTTTGATGTGTTCGTTAAGGTGGTTGATTTCCCAAGTAAGGACAGCAACTTGAACCTCTACTGAACCTGTATCACCTTCGTGACGTGCATATTGTGCGATGATTTCATTTTTTTTCTCTTTTGAGATTGCCATGATGTTTCTCCTTTTTATTTGGCTTCATCCGAGTGACAGGTTGGCATGCCTGTAACCAAGAAGAAGTTATTTGTCTTTACGACAATTCTTATTCTACCAAGAAGCAAAGACTTTGTCAACTGATTTACTTTTTAAAAAATTGACCTACTCTACTGATTTCAGGGCTTCAAGCATATCCACCTTTCTCAAGTGGTGATTGACAAAGAGACCCAGTAAGGCTAAGATCACAGTCACTGCGACGATTGGAAGAGCAGAGACTTCCCAGCTGACCCTTGGATAAAAAAGTATGGTGGCAGGTGAGATCATTTGAATCAAAAATTGATGTAAATAGTAGCCTGCTACCAAACCGAGAACAATACCAACAAAGGAGAGCACCATGGTCTCGCGGTAGATATAGAGAGTCACTTCTTTATTATGGAAACCGAGAACCTTGATGGTCGAAAGTTCACGGATACGTTCTGCCACATTGATATTGGTGAGATTGTAAAGAATGACAATGGCTAGCAAGACGGAAACAAGGATAAGGATTGCCATGGTTTTATTGAGAGAATTGGCTACAGATTCAAAGAGGTGGATAGCCGTTGCATTTTGGACCACCCCAGAAACAGCAGTTTTTTTCATAAAGGCCGCAGCTTCTTTCTCCGTATTGGATGGTGTTGGCTCTTTTAATTTTACTAGGTAGGTATTGTCTTTCGGACTGGTACCGTAGACTTGTTCGTATGTCGCTCGGTTGAGATAAACAAAGTGTCCAACATAGTTTTCAGAAATAGCCGATACCCTGATTTCTTTTCCATCAAGCTCCAGCTTATCTCCAACCGTAACACCTGCTAGTTGAGCTAGTTTTTGACTCACGACTGCTCCATCAGTGATCTCCACCTCTTGTCCATTTTCCTCTAATGCGATAAAGGGTTTGAAATTTTCTCTGCTTGTGACCATTATAGTGATAGTCTGAAGTCCTGCTTTTCCTTTGAAATCTTTTTCAATGGATTTAGAGTAGATTTTTTGGTAAGCATGGATAGGATTAGCTTGCAAGGCACTTTCTAGGTCTGCTTTTTCTTGCTCCGTTACACTGCTCTTTTCCGCTACAATCATCTGGTATTGCTGTATTTGTTCAAATTGACGCTCAACAACTCCTCCCACAGATGACTGAATTCCTAGTCCGGCAAATAAGAGAGCCACCGAACCCGCAACTCCAAAAATGGTCATCAACATTCGTTGCTTATAACGGAAAATATTTCGCGCCGTAACCTTATGAGTGAAGCTCAAACAACTCCAAATAAAGCTCAGGCGTTCCAGCAAAATCTTTGATCCTTTAACGGGAGGTTTGGGCAGCAAAAGTTGGGCTGCTTCATCGTGCAATTCCCTCCGTGCCACTAGATAAGCTGGCAAGACACTGGATACCCAACTTAAGGCCAGGGCAAGAAGGCTATAAGACCAGTAGAAATACTCCTGACTTTTCCCAACGACCATTCCAGCTGTTATAACATCCGAAATCACGCCTGCAAGAAGATAATGTCCTAGAAACGTTCCTAAAACGGTTCCAACAGTTCCTGCAAGAAAACCATAGAGGACAAACTTGGCAACAATATCTTTATTCTGGTAACCTAGGGCCTTGAAAATACCAGCATTGGTACGCTCTTCATCCACAAAGCGAGTCATAGTTGTAAAGGTTACCATTGCAGCAACCATAAAAAGCACCACGGGAAAGATATTCCCGACAGAACGAATACTTGCTGAAGCGTTACTGTACATGAGATATCCTTGACCACCTGGCATGGTTTGGCGGTTGTATACATGGTAAGTAGGCTCTGCCAGTTCATCAAGCTCTTTCTGGCGTTGTTCAAGCTTCTCTTTTTCCTTGGCTAGATTACTCTCTGTCTGAGCCATTTTTTCTTTTTCTGTAGCCAATTCTTCCTTAGCTTTTGTCAATTGCTCCTTGACTTGACTCTTTTGAGGCTCAGGCAAAGCGGTCACTTGTTCTTCTTGAGTTTTCAATCGACCTTCAGCCTGTTCTAACTGACTCTTGACTTTTTGAAGGTTACTTTCAGCTGTTTGGAGTTGCTCTTTTCCATCTTCCAAGCTCTTTTGCCCATTTGCTTTGATACTTGCCAATCTTTTTTGACCATTATCGGCAAGCAAGTTTTGTAAGTCTTCCTGGTGTTGATCTCGTTTGCTTCTATAGTCTGATGAAAAAGCATCCAAATTTTTTAAATCATCATAGCGTACACGCGCAATGCTATAAACATCTGAGTCAAACTGACTGGGTAAAATCACTCCATAGCCAGCCAAGCTTCCATTTCCACTACTAGCCCCTCCCAAGTCTTCTTGAGAAAGTATCTCACCCGACTGAACAAATCCAGTAATGGTGAAAGATTGGGATTTTATGACGGTCTTCCCTTCTTCTTTCTTGCTAAAGGTGATAGTCTGCCCAATCTGATAGCGGTCTCTCCAGAAATCTGCCAAGGAAATTTCCTCATCAGCTTCTGGCAGTCGCCCTTCTGTCACTTGAAAAGTTGAAATTCCCTCTGGCTTAGAATACAGTCGAACCGCTTCTTCACTATTTTCAACGGTTAGGTCTGCCATATAGCCAAACTCAATACTTGCTCCTTGAAGGGTCTTTAGTTCGTCTCGATCCTCTTTATCCAAGCCATAATCAGCTATCACTGCCAGATCCAAGGTATTTGCTTTACGGAGATAATCCTCAGCCGTACGTTCCATATTGGGGCTAGTCACTTTGAGACCTACTAGAGCTAAAGACCCCAACATCATCAAGGTCAAGATAGATAAAAAGCGTCCCTTGGAAGCAGTCACCGACTGGAGCAAGTCTTTTCGGTATGTTTTTTTCATGCTAATACTCCAATGTATCGATAGCCTGTGGATGATCATTGATTGTTACTCTCATAACAGTGGCATCACGCATATGAATCACGCGATCAGCAATGGGCGCCAAAGCTCCATTGTGAGTCACGACGATCACCGTCGCTCCCTTTTGACGGGACATGTCTTGGAGAATCTTCAAGACTTGCTTGCCCGTCTGATAATCCAAGGCGCCTGTCGGTTCGTCACAAAGGAGAATTTTAGGATTTTTAGCTACTGCGCGTGCAATGGAGACTCGCTGTTGCTCCCCTCCAGAAAGCTGGGCTGGAAAGTTATTGAGACGATGAGCCAGACCTACATCTGTCAAGACCTGCTCAGGATTCAAGGCATCTGTCACGATTTCAGAAGCCAACTCCACATTTTCCATAGCTGTCAGATTGGAAACTAGATTGTAAAACTGAAAAACAAAACCGACATCATTGCGGCGGTAATTGGTTCTCTGGTGGGAATTGTAGTCTGCAATATTGGCACCATCAATCCAGATTTCCCCTTCGTCATTGGTATCCATTCCCCCAAGAAGATTAAGAACCGTTGACTTGCCCGCACCAGATGCACCTAGAATGATAACCAATTCACCCTTTTCAATCTCAAAATTCACATCGCGATTGGCCACAATCTCCGTGTCCCCAACCTGATATCGCTTGTAACAGTGTTTCATCTCAATATAAGCCATCATCAACCTCACTTTCTTTAACAACTTCTTAATATCATTATAACTCTTTTTCGAAGAGTTGGATACTAGAATAAAAAGAAAAACCTAGGTATTCCTAGGCTTTCTTTTTACAAATTATTTTCCAAGGTAGTATTCAGAAACTACGTTCAATTTTTCGTCGAATTCGAATACCAATGGTGGGAAGTTAGGGATTTCCACGTCCATGATTTCGTCATCTGACAAACCTTTGATGTGTTTTACAAGGGCACGGATTGAGTTACCGTGAGCTCCTACGAATACGTTTTTACCATCTTTAAGAGCTGGAGCGATTTTATCTTCCCAGAATGGAAGGGCACGTTCCAAAGTCACTTTCAAGTTTTCAGCATCTGGAATAACTGAGTCATCAAGTGAAGCGTAACGACGGTCTGTGTGAGCTGAGTGCTCATCATCACGGTCCATGTTTGGAGGCAATACATCGTATGAACGACGCCAGATGTGAACTTGCTCATCACCAAATTGTTCAGCAGCTTCAGCTTTGTTTTTACCAGTCAAACCACCATAGTGACGTTCGTTCAAACGCCATGATTTTTCAACTGGAACCCACAATTGGTCAGAAGCTTCAAGAGCCAAGTTAGTTGTTTTGATCGCACGTTTCAATACTGAAGTGTAAGCTTGGTCAAATTCGATACCAGCTTCTTTAATCAATTTACCAGCGTCAATCGCTTGTTGTGTACCTTTTTCAGACAAATCAACATCAGCCCAACCAGTGAAAAGGTTAGCTTTGTTCCATTCAGACTCACCGTGGCGAGCAAAAACCAATTTTACCATTAGATGGATTCTCCTTTAAATTTTCCGAGGTTTCCCCTCGTTTATCTATTCTATTTTACACAATTTTTCACAAAAAAGCTAGTTAAAATCGACAAGTTCTGACAGTCAGGAAGTAAAGTCCTCTCATCCTGATTAGGAACTTCTATAATTCATTACTTTTTATTTGCAAAAATAGAGGTTCTAAAATCATTTGTTTGGTCTAGGTAGGCTTTAAAGACTGCTCTCTTAAGTTTATGAACTGCACTGTCAGTTTCTGGGTTATAGTCACTCCAACGAGGACCTATAGCATCCTGTAAAACAGCTTGGTCCATGAGTTCTTGCAATTCTTTTACTCTTTGAATGGTTTTGGTGGCATTGCTCATCCATGATTGCGTCGGATCTTTAAAAGTAACTTTAGTCAAATGATCAAACTGAGCAACGCGCTCTTGATACATAGCTTTTTTGAAGGCTGCCCAAGATGAATACTGATTACCAAATAGCTTTTCTAAAACAAGCTTATCTGTCACTAATCCTTGCTTTTTACCGTAGAGGTTGATTGTCTGACCATTTTGTTTAGCAATTTCTTCATATTGGTTGGAAATATATGGGACCATACCATCTTTAAATCCTTTAGCAGCTAAGAGTTCATAAGCTATCCGGCGCCCCATAAGATCTCCAGGAGTTCCTTTCTCACTGCTCAATGCTGAAAAGATTGGTGCAAAGAGTTTAATCGTAAAATATCCATTTCTCTCATAAGTGCCAGCCTGATACTCACGAGCTGAGAGAATATTATTGTCAATCAAACTCTCAAAGCTCGTCAATTTTTTAGCTTCATCTTCAGTCAAATTTTTCACAACATTAGTAGCATAAACATTATTTCCGTCTGCTGGATCTTTCACATACTTGTTCTCAATTTTTCTGAGAGCTTCCATTTTCTGAGAAACATTCAGTTTCTTAACGATTGATTGCCCTTCAAGATATTCCAACAGATAGATGAGGTCAAACATGTTATGAACATATTTTTGGAGATCGGATGCATCTTTGAATCGTTCCGTCGGATCTAAGACTTGTAGACGGGATCCTTCTAAGCTATCTGATTTTGAATGTTTCAAGATTGAGTTAATAGTAATGGTTGCATCATTTGGATGATCTGGCGCTTGTAATAAGCCTTTAGCAAAGAACTCAGGACCAAGACCACTTCTTCTACCATAGCCACCAAGATAGATATCCTGATCTGAATCATGGGTCATCTCATGGGTATACGTAATAGCGCCATCCTTATCCAACATACGGTAAGACATATAATAGACACCATCTCCTGTTGCGTATGCACCGTGATGATTATGAACCACCTTGTTACCAACTGGTCCAAAGAAATGTTGCATTGCAGGATTTGAATTCTCAAAGTCTGCGATTGTTGAAGCCTTTCCTTCAGTATGATCATCACCAAACTTATAGGCATCATAAAGCAGGATCGTACGATAGAGTTTTTCACGTGACTGTTTATCCAAAATACGATACCAATAATCGTAGTGATCTCGCTGACGCTTGGCTGTTTCACGCGCATTATCTTCAACAAACTTATTGAGTTCATCTCCAGCCTTATAGTCGCTGTTGCGGTAGCGATCGTAAGCTCCAAATCCTAGGCTAGACAAGGTTGAGATGACAAAGACTGATCTTTCTGGCAAAGTAAGGAGAGGCAAGACCATATTGCGGTATTTCCAAGTACTACTAGTAATTCGGTCATAAACTCCGATAGAATACTTAGTCCCTGCTTGCTCTTGCTTGGCTTTGACCTCTGCAATAGTGGACTTTTCTTCGACGATGAAAGCTTTGGTCTGTTTTTTAAACCAGTCATTGTTGCTAGTGTTTGGTAAAAAGACTTTTCGGTAATTTTCTAGCGTGCTAAACAAATCTGTCGTTCCATGATGGCTGGCAAGACTGATACCATAAGTATCAACGTTGTTCTTAGCAAGCAGATTATTAAATCCTGATTTCCCTAACTCAATCAAAGTATCTAACGGAGATGCATTTCCTTTTCCAAAGAAATCAAGGTGATACAAGACCAGGTCTTTAATATTAACCTGACCATAGCTAAAGTTATACCAACGCTCTAAGTAGCTCATACCAAGAAGCAAGGCTTCCTTGTTGCGCTTGATTTTATCTACGATGTAACCTGTCATTACTTGATTGTTTTCCACTAGACCAGCATCCGCTGACAAGAGTTTTCTCAGACTGTCTTCTAGATGCTCCTTCGTTTTAGCAAACTGCTCTTCTAGATAGAGCTCGGTTTGCTTCACTTTTGGTGAAATACCAAGTGTGTTTCTAATAGCATCTGAATGATAATTTACCTTCTTCAATTCTGGTAAGACTTGCTGGATAATCGTTTCTTGATTATACAAGAATTGGTTTGGCGTATAGAGAAGCCCCGTATCTCCTAGACTATATTCTGCTAACTTAGCAAAATCAGTCTGGTACTTGAGCTGGAATGTTTCAGAGGAATGATCCTGGTAATGGAGCAAGAGTTTATTGGCACTTTTTTTATTGGTTACAATGTCCGTAATTACTTGGTCATCCTTCATCATGACTGCAGACAAGAGTGCTTTTTTATATAAAAGACTGTTCTCATTGACCAGGTTTCCGTATTTGACGACGGTTGCCTTGTTGTAGAAAGGTAGCAATTTTTCAATATTTTTATAAGCTAAGGCGCGCTGAGCTTGATAATGCTTCACCTTAGAAAAATCACTTTCTTTACTACCACTTGTTGAAAGAGGCTCCACTGTTGGAGGAGCGAGAGGATTGATTTCTGCTTTTTTATTAGTCACTTCAGAAGCATCTAAAATTGTTCCTCTTTCTACAAATGATTCCTTGCTGACGACTTCTTCCCTGACCAAGGTGACATTGTAGACTCTATTAGCTTTGTTGCTGAATGTATTAGCCACCTTCATTTCATTATAGTGGTAACCGGTAATAGCATTTCCGTTGGTTACATTGACATCGCTTAGTACATTGGTCAATCTTCCTGCATGCTGTTCCTCATTCGTCTTTCGATCCCACAAATATCCAGCCACACCTGCAACTCTACCAAAGTGCTTGACATTGTTGATATCACCTTCAGCATAGCTATCCTGTATATGCGCATCTTGGTCTACTAGACCTGCTAGCCCACCAACAGTCTGATCTGAACTATTCGTGTTGGATGAAATGGCTACTGTCGCTTTTGACTTAGTCAGTGAAGCTCTGCCTCCTGTCAAATGACCGACCAAACCACCAATATTGTATGTAGCAGTCGTTTCGTAGGTATTAACAATTCTTCCCTTAAAACTGCTCTCTGTGATGCTTGATTGGTCTGCCTTAGCCAACAAACCACCGATACCACGTTCCCCAGCCAGAACACCATCGACATGAACTTGCTTAATCTTTGTGTTATCCGTAGCTTCATTTGCCAGTGAACCGATATCATCTTTACCTGAAATAGAGACATTTTTTAGGCTCAACTTTTCTACTGTGGCCCCTCTCAAGCTTTCAAAAAGAGGCTTTTTCAAGTTGTAAATAGCATAATGCTTGCCATCCTTTTCACCAATCAACTGACCAGTAAAGGTGCCCTTGATGTAAGATCTGTCATCAGGTCCCAACTCCACTTCGTTGGCATTCAAGCTAGCCGCTAAATGATAGGTTCCAGAGAGATTCTTGTTGATAGCTTTAACCAAGTTGCTAAAGGAAGTGAAGGTTGTTGTTTCTTCTGTAGCCTTTTTTGCGAGATAGAAGGTGAAATTATCGACATATTTATTTTCTAGCTCTTGCTGGAGTTTCTCAGCTTTGGCTATGATTTTATAAACTGATTGTCCATTTTTTATTTCTGCAGTTATTGAAGCGACAGGTAGATAGACATCTTTGAATGACGACGATTTTACCTTAACAAAGTAAGTGTCTGGATTACTTGGAACACTGTCTAAAGAAACATGTTGTTTGTAAGTACCATTGGTCTGACTATACAACTCCAGATCCGAAACATTTCTTAATTCAAGTGTTTTTTCTGGATCTTTTTCTTGTGGTTTTTCAGATGGAGTTTCCGGTTTTACTTGCTCAATATTGCCAGTATATTCTGGAAGAGGGGCAACTTGTTCGGGTTCAACTATTGCTCCAGATTGGATGCCTGTATATTCTGGTTTGTCGGCTGTCTCAGGGGCTACAACAGCTCCTGATTGCTCACCTTTATATTCTGGTAAGGAAGCATGGGCCTCTGGTTCGACGATGGCACCAGCTTGAGTTCCCTTGTACTCTGGTTGTGGAGCTACTTGCTCTGGTTCAACAACCGCTCCGGACTGGGTACCTGTATAGGATGGCTTATCAGCCGTTTCTGGTTCGACGATGGCTCCAGATTGAATTCCTGTATATTCTGGTTTTTCATTTGTCTCAGGGGCAACTATTGCACCAGATTGCTCACCTTTATATTCTGGCAGGGAAGGCTGAGTCTCCGGTTCGACGATGGCACCAGATTGAATCCCTTTGTACTCTGGCTGTGGGGCAACTTGCTCAGGTTCGACTATTGCTCCAGACTGAGTGCCTGTATAGGCTGGTTTATCAGCCGTTTCTGGTTCTACCAAAGCCCCTGATTGAGCACCTCCAACCTCTGGTTCCTGCTTTTCAGGTTCAACAATCGCACCAGATTGAATTCCTGTATATTCTGGAAGAGGGGAAACCTGCTCAGGATCTACTATTGCTCCAGATTGGGTGCCAGTATATTCTGGTTTTTCATTTGTCTCAGGGGATACAACAGATCCCGATTGCTCACCTTTATATTCTGGCAGGGAAGGCTGAGTCTCCGGTTCGACGATGGCACCAGCTTGAGTTCCCTTGTATTCTGGTTGTGGAGCTACTTTCTCTGGTTCAACAACCGCTCCGGACTGGGTACCTGTATAGGATGGTTTATCAGCCGTTTCTGGTTCTACAATGGCACCTGATTGAATCCCTTTGTACTCTGGATGTGGGACAACTTGCTCAGGTTCGACAATAGCACCGGACTGAGTGCCTGTATATTCTGGTAATGAGGCCTGAGTCTCAGGCTCTCCTTTTCTTGCAGACTGAGGTGCTTCACTCGGAGCAACTGCCTTCTTAGTCCCCTTCTCTACTATACGTGGCAAGGATTTCTCTACCTTGGCCGAGAGGATCTCACGAGTAATTTCTTGGTTTTCAACAGTGAAAATGCGAACAAGTTCAATCTTCTTCCCAGCACGACCTTCTTGTTTGACACGAATGGTTCCCTCTGTTAGATCTGGATTTTCTTGAACCACTTCAGCAAAGTCTAGATTGGTTACAATCTCTTGATCTTTGTATAAGAGCTCTGGTTTATTTAAACGACCAGCCAAGACTTCGTCATGAGGATCCACACTAGCAATACCAGACGGCTTTTGATTGGGTGAATCTTTAGAAGGGATTGGCTTGTCAGCAGGGCTTGTTGGAGACGGATTTTTCCGCTCATCTCTTACATTTTGCCCACCTTCATTGGACTGGAAATGAGGGTGAACCGTATCGTCTAGTTTCTGATCTCTAGCAACAGTTTCTAACTGATTAATTTTCTTGTCTTGCTTAATATAGCCTAGATAGGTATAACCTGACAGGACTCTTGGCAGAGGCAGACTATCTCCTTGGGATAATTGATATTCTTGATTATATTGGAGCAAGAGTTGATTTTCAATAGCCTGAACTGAAGAAACCAAACCACTCCCCATGCCTGTTATCAAAACAACCTTCAACAGTACTTTCTTCTTGCCTTTCTTTCTCGAAACAGCAAAAATGAGGAGTCCAATCGAAGCGAGGGCTCCACCAGTAAGGGCGGTAACCAGATTATTGTGCTCACCGGTATTAGGCAACTGACCTAGTTGGGCTTTCTCATCCATACGGTAGACTAGATAATAGGTACTCTCACTATCTTCAGCAATATTAGGAAAATCCTTTACAATCAAGTCCTTCTCATGACTACTCAGTTCTGTATCCGTCACGTATTTGTAGTGAACAGATACATTTTCTTGAGCAAATACGGTCCCACCGCTAGCAATAGACACAAAAAATAAACTAGAAATTGAAGCAGACACAAGACCAATCGCTAACTTTCGTAAGGAAAAACGATGCTGCTTCTCTCCAAAAAACTTTTTCATTCTATATCCTCTCTATTATTTTATCCCTTTCAAAATAGAAGAAGCATTTTGCTTCCTCACTATGATAAACTTACAAGAAACAAAAATACTTCTATATATATTTTGATATATTTAATCTACAACCATCATTATACTATAAAAAGAGTTCCTTGTCTCAAATAAATGCTTTAGATTTTACGAATGAAATAGCTTATTTATCCTGTAAGATTTTCCGTCAATTGGTAACAAAAAAATAAGGCTAACCGTCTTCATACTGTAATAAGTATTTCTAACAAATAGTCAATTCGTCCCATCTCAATTCGAAAGATATGATTCTTCAATTTCAAATTTTTCAAAATTTCAAAGTATAGGAATTGCCAATAATTGTCATAATTTCTCCTATCTAGTCCACGAATGGGATTAATCCAACAGAACTACCTACGATAAACAATACAGACAGTGCAGGAGTCACACGCTCATCGCCCTTGAAATACACAATAGCCACAATTCTTAAAACTAAAATAGTAACTTTCATCAATCATGAAATCATTGAAAAATCGTCAACGCTCTTCAATTACCCTATTCTAACTCCAAATCAGAAGCGACCAATAATCTCATCAAACTTATCAAGCGAAATTCCTTTGGTTTTCGAAACTTTGAAAACTTCAAAAAACGATTTTTATCGCTCTGAACATCAAAAAAGAAAGGACGAAATTTGTCCTTTCTCTATCTTAGCTTTTCTTTAATCCACTACTACTGACAAAGAACCAATTTTAGAGTTTCTCCATTTACTCTAGTTGACAAAAACTCTATTTATAGTTCAACTTTAAATTTTTTGAGGCTTCCTAAAAATAATGAAGCACCAACAATAATGACGATTCCCCCTATCCATCCTAAGAATGGAACCAATGCAAGTGCAGAGCCAACAATTAATAAGACTGAGGGTGCAATAGAAATTTTATTATCATCTTTATAGTATATTAGTGAGAGAATACCTAGAATTAAAATTCCAATTTTTACTAAACTAAAAATAATAAAAATAATTCCTAAGATGACACCAACAACTTCTTCATCATCAAATATAGAGGCAATCATAATTATAATAATTGGCAAAATGGCTAGAATAGTTCCTGTAACTAAACCAATGATACCATCTAATTGAGCAAGTGTTTTCTTTTTCATCAATATTTCCTTTTCATTAAAAATTAATATTATACATTAATTTTGTTTAATATTTTCTTTTATATCAAACTAAAATACACACACAGAAAACTTTTTTAATCTATAATTCGATTATTTCTCTTCAAATCCTTCTGCGACTGCGTCCGCAAAGTTTTCTTCTACGATGCTTGCACAGTGATCACAGATGACTGCGTGGTAGCTTCGTTCTGCTGTCGTTGGGTCGATACGACGGCAACGGTCACATACATCACCTGCAGCGCGTTTAACAGTGAAGGCTACATCTTCGAAGCTAACAGCAGCTTCTGGAGCTGGTCCTTCTGCGATAGTCAATTCAGATACGATTAAAAGTTGAGCTACATTGCTGTTTACTGCTTCGAGTAAAGTTTTCACAACTTCATTTGGATAAACTGTCAAGTGTGCTTCAAGTGATTTACCAATAACTTTTGCATTACGCGCTTCTTCCAAGGCTTTTTGAGCTTGTCCACGGAAGTCCATGAAGGCTGCCCATGTATCCAAGATTTCTTCTTGATTAGCAAAAGTTTCCGCTTCTGGCAATTCTGACAATTGAACGAAGTCTTCTGTTTCAAACTCAAGGTATGACCAGATTTCTTCCGCAGTGTGAGGAAGGATTGGTGTCAAGAGTTTCGTAATTTTCACAAGAATATCATAGAAAACGGTCTGCATTTGACGGCGTTCCAATGATTTGGCACCTTCGATATAAACAACATCTTTGGCAAAATCAAGGTAGAAGGCTGATAAGTCAACGTTGATAAAGTTTACCAAGGCCTTATAGATTGTCAAGAATTCAAAGTTGGCGTAAGCATCACGAATGGTCTTAACAAGCTGGTTAAAGCGAATAGTCATGTACTTATCAACTGAACGAAGCTCATCGTAAGCTACTGCGTCTTGAGTTGGGTTAAAGTCAGATGTATTGGCAATCAAGAAACGAAGGGTATTACGAATCTTACGGTAAGTTTCAGAGACTTGGCTCAAGATATCCATAGAGATACGCACGTCATTGCTTGAGTCAACACTTGTTACCCAAAGACGCAAGATTTCAGCACCAAATTGCTTTTCAACATCACTTGGAGCAATGGTATTTCCAAGAGATTTAGACATCTTCTCACCTTTACCGTCAAGGGCAAAACCTTGTGACAAGATTTGTTTGTAAGGTGCTACGCCATGGTTGGCAACAGATGTGATGAGTGATGAGTTGAACCAACCGCGGTATTGGTCAGAACCTTCTAGGTAAAGGTCTGCTGGGTAAGTCAACTCTGGACGGTTTACTACAACTCCATTCCATGATGAACCTGAGTCAAACCAAACGTCCATGATATCTGTTTCTTTCTTGAACTCACCATTTGGTGAACCTGGATGAGTAAATCCTTCTGGTAAGAGGTCCTTAGCATCACGTTCCCACCAAATGCTTGAACCATGTTCCTCAAAGAGTTGAGCCACATGTTCAATCGTTTCAGCAGTCATGATCGCTGTACCATCTTCAGCATAGAAAATTGGAAGCGGAACACCCCAAGCACGTTGACGAGAGATAACCCAGTCGCCACGGTCACGAATCATATTGTAAAGACGGACTTTACCCCATTCTGAATGGAATTTCACTTTTTCAATTTCGTCCAAGATTTCTTGGCGGAATTTAGAAACTGAGGCAAACCATTGTGGTACTGCGCGCCAGATAATTGGTTTCTTAGTACGCCAATCAAATGGGTATGAGTGAGAGATTTCTTCTTGGGCAAGAAGGAGGTTACCAAGTTTCTCGATAACAGTTGGAACTACCTTTTCATAGAATTGACCTTCAAACTCAGGACCAGCATTCTTCATCATGATACCACGTTCGTCAACAGTCACTGCGACTTCAAGACCATTAGCAATACCGACATTGTAGTCATCCTCACCAAAACCAGGGGCTGTATGGACGATACCTGTACCAGAATCAGTCGTAACGTGGTCACCAAGGATAACCAATTCATCTACAGCTATATCCCATGGATGTTCTGTTACGATGTGGTTGAGTTCTTGACCACGGTAAGTTGCCAAAACTTGAACATCAGCCCAGCCAAATTTCTCAGACAAGCTAGTCAACAATTCTGCAGCAACCACAAACTTACGAGCTTCACCATCAGGTTGAACCAAAACGTAATCAATATCTGCACCAACAGTCAAACCACGAGAAGCTGTGATGGTAAATGGAGTTGTTGTCCAGACTACGATATAAGTATCTGTATCTAGAACACCTTTGCCATCTTTTACCTTATTGGCATAGTATAGGGAAGTTGAAACCAAATCATGGTATTCAATCTCTGCTTCAGCAAGGGCAGACTCAGATGACCAAGACCAGTAAACTGGCTTGGCACCACGGTAGATATAACCTTTATTAGCCATCTCACCAAATACACGGATTTGAGCTGCTTCATAGTCAGGAGTCAAAGTCACATATGGATTTTCCCAGTCACCAGAAACACCCAAACGTTTAAAGTCTTCACGTTGTTTATCTACTTGAGAAAGAGCGTATTCACGGCAAAGTTTCAAGTACTCAACCAAGTCCATTTCTTTACGTTTAACACCTTGTTTTGCCAAAACTTGCTCGATTGGCAGACCATGAGTATCCCAACCTGGGATAAATGGTGCGTAAAAACCTGACATTGATTTTGAACGAACAATGATATCTTTTGAAATTTTGTTCATAGCGTGTCCAACGTGAATATTTCCGTTCGCGTATGGAGGGCCATCATGCAAGGTGAAATGAGGTTTTCCTTGGTTCAATTCTTGACGACGTTGATAAAGTTTTGCATCTTCCCATTCCTTTTGCCAAACTGGCTCTTTGGTAGGAAGTCCTGCACGCATTGGGAAAGCCGTTTTCCCAAGGTTAAGGGTATCTTTGAGTTTCATGGTATCTCCTTTATAAATAATAACAAATTAAAAACCACGACTTCCAAAAAGGACGAAAATCGTGGTACCACCTTTATTCGGAAAAAGATCTAGTCTTTCTCCCTCATTTCCCGTAACGTGGGGAACGTCAAATCTTACTAGCTTCAGACTTGAGTTTTTGAGAGGATAATCTTATCATTAGGGAATACAGGACTCACACCATCTCCTGCTCGCTGGAAATATAAGGATAAGATATTGTTCTCACATATCACTATTCATTATAAGATGAGGACAGATTCTTTATTTGTATCTTCCTCATTCGATGAAGGGCCTTCGACTTCAACTGGCTCTAAATGTTCTTCTACATAATGATCTTGTTGAGCTTCAAATTCAGCTAATTCTCTATTACCAGCCTCAATTCGAGCTTGTAACTCAGCCATTTCTTCAGGTGTAAATTGACGAGTCATATCGATTGGTTCTTCTTCTGGTTGTGAATATACCGATTCACCAAGAACTTCACCAACAACTTCTTTAAATGCTTCATCACTTGTCTGAAGATAGGTAGCTGTTGGGCGCAGAATATCTTCCCAATCTGATGATTCAACAATTGCTAACTGACTCTCAATTGTAGATTTGAGACGTTGGTGGAAGACACGGCTTTTGTTCTTCAATTCTTCAGTCTCAACAGCAACTTTCTTAGCATTATCAGTAGCTTGACGCAAAATCTCATTAGCCTTATATTTTGCTTCTTCAAGCAAACGTTGGGCATCTTGCTCTGCCTGTTGGATAATATTATTAGAACGATCTTGAGCAGCTTGTTTCACACGCTCTGCCGTATCTTGTGCAATCAATACTGATTGACTCAAAGAATCTTTCATCTCATCAAAGTAAGACAAACGTTCTTCCAAGCTCTTGATATGCAACTCTTTATCATGATTGCTTCGAACTAAATCTTCATAATCACGAACAACAATTTCAAGAAATTCTTCAACTTCTTCTGGATCAAAACCTCTAAATCTTGTACCAAAGGTTTTATCTTTGATTTCTAACGATGTAATTGGCATATTTTTCCTCACTTACTTAATAACAATTGGACCGTTAATTTCTTTTTATCTTTTTTTGTTTGCCCATTATCTCTAACGAGTTTCAATCGACCAAATTTCCTCACACTAATCAAATCACCAACTTGAACTGTATAATCTGATTTTTCAGCTAAATGGTAATTAACTTGGACTGCCTGTTTTTCAATTAACTGACTTGCCTGATTTCTAGACAGCTTTAAGACACCTGCTAGAAAAACATCTAATCTAGAACTAGCAATACAAATATCTAATTCTTGATAATCTTCTACTGTAGCAATTTTCTCAGTAAAATCCCGTTCTTCTAGACGAACCGGTAAACGAGCAATTTTCGTAATGCCGTCTTGAAAAAGGAGCATAAACTGTCGATTAATGATAATCTGTGCCCTCTCTTCGTTGACTAAGATATCACCAAATAGCTTCCTATCAATTCCCAGCTTGTTTAAAACAGTCCCTAATATTTTTGCATGCGTTAAGCGTTCAAACTTATTAGGATAGACAATTTCTTGCAAGGAAAGTTCAAAATCAGAGAATTCTGGCTCAAAATAATCAGGATACAGGAGAACCCGTACATATTCAGTTTCAAGAAACTGCCGACTGCTCATGTAGGAGATGCCGTTGGTTGATGCTAGCACCTTTAAAATCTTTTCTTGATGGGGATTTACAAAGGGTGTTAAAAAAGGAGAATAAGAATCTTCTACCTTTTTTATCCATTCGACTCCCTTATCAATAAATGACGAATCATTCTTAGAAAAGTGTTGATAAATCATCTTGTTCATAGAAAGATTACTAAAAGTCGAATCAACTGCTCCCCTAGGAAGTGAACTAGTAATACCGCAATCCAGACAGACAAGTCAAGACCTGCAATCTGGAGGGGTAAACGTTGCAAGGGAGCTATTATCGGTTTCACTAGACTAATAATCAAGCGTCCAAGACGTGATTCATAAGCATTGGGAAACCAAGACATCAGAGCAAACACGATTAAAATCAGTGAATAGATATCCACTGCATTTTGAACAAAACGAATAAGAAAGATCATTATCTTACTCTCGTACGTTTCATATCAAAGCCAAATTCACCATTTTGTGATTCATCTGGAATTTTGATATCTTCAATATTGACGACAACATCAACTGGTGTCAGCAGGTACATAGTAGATGCTACCTTTTTCATGTTACCAGCTAAAACGTGACGCGCCCCATCCAGATAGTCCAAACAACGACGTGCTTGAACTTCTGTCATATATTGGAAATCAATCAAAATACTTTCGTTACCAGCTAATAAATCAACAATATCTGTGGCATCTTCGTATTTACGTGGATAACGAACATCAATTGTCACCTTATCAGTAGAACGTTGACTTTGCATAGCCAACTCTTGTTGACGGGCATGAAGACGAGTGATGTTTTTATCTTTAGATGGCGTGCTATCAGCTTGTTGAGGCAACTCTTGAACAGAAGGGACTGGAGTCACAATCGGCTCTTCAGCTTTAGGCTGAAATGCAGTACCAACATCTTCTCCATCTTCTGTAAAATAATCTATAAATTTATCAAATCTATCTTTTAAAGACATATTTCTTTCCTATTTAAAAAATGCTGTACCAATTCTGACAAATGTTGAGCCAAATTCAATCGCTTCCTTGTAGTCACGACTCATACCCATACTCAAGTCCGTCATTGGCATATTGGGAATTTGTTTTTCTCTAATTTCTAGTTGCAAATCCTGCGTAGCTTTAAAAATTTCTTTCAACTCATCACTACTAGCTTCAAAAGGAGCCATGGTCATCAAGCCGACATATTCGATTTTATCTAAGGTTGCTAATTCTGGCAAGAGCTCTAATAGTTCTTCCCTTGAAAAACCATGTTTGCTCTCTTCCCTTGAGATATTTACTTGTAAGAAACACTTAACAACTCGGTCACTTCTTTTTTGAATTTCCTCTGCTAGCTTTAATGAATCCAAAGCGTGGAAATAATCAACATACTGAATGACATCTTTGACCTTGCGTCTTTGCAAGGTTCCAATCAAATGCCAGGTAATATTTCTATCTTTTAAAGCTTCATATTTCTCAAGAAATTTATCTACACGATTTTCACCAATATGATGCACACCTAGCGGAAGCAAAGCCTCCGCTGTCGGTACGTCTACATATTTTGTAACAGCAACAACCGAAACAGAATTAGCTTCTCTTCCTGCCTGCTGACTTGCATCTTTTATTTGTTGAAAAACACGTTCTGTATTTTCTTTCAAATTCATTTACTTAACGATTTTTGAAAAATGGAGGAGTGTCTAATTCATCCTCATCGTGTAAAGATGGTGCTTCGAAACGTTCAACTGGTGATACAACTGAATCAGTTGGTCGAACAATTGTCTCACGACGCAAGTCCCAATCACCAAATGCTGAAGATTGAGAAGTTTCTGTACGGCGAGGTGCTAGACTTGGAATTTCTGCAGTTTCAGCCATATCAAACTGACGATTATGATTGTGTGCATGACTAGGACTTGCTTGTTCATGACGGACAACTTGTCTTGGTGCATGGCCCACAACTTTTTCCACACGATCTTGACGAACACCAGTTGCCACAACTGTAACACGAATTTCATCTTTCATGTTTTCATCGATAGATGTTCCGAGCCAAATGTTCACTCCTTGACCCGCTGCTTGGTTGACAATCTCTGAAGCTTCTTCTGCCTCAATCAAGGTTAAATCAAGACCACCAGTAACGTTGACGATAACATCCTCAGCACCATCAATAGTTGTTTCAAGAAGTGGTGAGTAGATTGCCTTACGAGCTGCTTCTACCACACGTTCTTCACCACTACCGATACCGATACCCATTAAGGCGTTCCCTTTATTTGCCATAACTGTTTTTACATCGGCAAAGTCAAGGTTAATCAAACCAGGATTTGTAATCAAGTCCGTAATTCCTTGAACACCTTGGCGAAGCACGTTATCTGCTTCGCTAAGAGCTTCAAGAAGTGGAGTTTTCTTATCAACAATTTCAAGTAAGTTGTTGTTTGAAATAATCAATAAAGTATCTACATGCTCACGAAGTTGATTGATTCCTTCTACAGCGTACTGACCACGTTTGCTTCCTTCGAAACCGAAAGGACGTGTCACAACACCAACTGTAAGCGCACCTAAGTCTTTAGCAATGCGGGCAATAACAGGAGCTGCACCAGTACCAGAGCCACCTCCCATACCTGCAGTAATGAAGACCATATCTGCTCCAGTAATAGCTTGAGTCAAAGCTTCTTCGCTTTCTTCAGCTGCCTTTTGACCAACTTCAGGTCGACCGCCAGCACCCAAACCACGAGTCAATTTAGGGCCTAACTGAATTACAGTCTCAGCTTTTGTACTACTCAAAGCTTGTACATCTGTGTTTGCTGCGATAAATTCTACGCCTGCAACACCTTCGTCAACCATGCGGTTAATGGCGTTACCGCCACCTCCACCAACACCGATTACTTTAATAACTGCACCTTGAGCTGCTGCTGTATCAAATGAAAATGTCATAGTTTATTTTTCCTCTTTTATTCATCAAACATGCTTCCGATTAAGCCACGGAAACGATCTGCGATTTTTGGTTTATTTTGAGAAGATACTTTATCTTCTTTCGGAGCAACTACGTTCGTAGAAGCTGACTGCTCTACCTCAGTATTTTGAACTGGTTGAATAGGGGTCGGTTGTGCTACCTGCGTAACGCGTTGAATCATCCCACCAAAATTAATTGGTTGGTGACGCAAAGTATCTTCACCCTTGACTGCTCGTTGCGCTAATAAATGCACCTCAGTCAATTGACCAGCAAATTCAGACAAGCTAATCACATGAGCGAAGGCAGGATTACGGATTCCAACTTGATTTGGAACGTAAAGTTTGACACCAACGCCAAATACTTCCTGTGCAAGTTCTACAATACCTGGTAAAATAGCATTTCCACCAATCAGAACAATCCCACCTGGAAGATCCAACAAATGTCTTCTTTCCAACTCTTGTTTGATTTGTTCAAAAATGTGTTTAATGCGAGCTGAAATAATCTCTGCTAGGTAGCTTTCTGTAACTTCTACAGGCTCTACTTCACCAATCACTTCAACTTGGAAGGTTTCATTGCTTGCAAGTGAAGGGTAGGCTTCACCATAGTTCAATTTCAATCCTTCAGCTAGTTTTTGTGAAGTCTTCAAGACTTTAGAGATATCTTTTGTGACATAATCTCCACCTTCTTGAAGAATATTTGTAAACTGGAGTTCTTGGTTACGGATTGTAGCAACAGTTGTTTGACCTGCTCCCATATCAATCACCGTAGCTCCAAATTCACGCTCTCCTTCATTCAAGACTGAACGAACCAAAGCCAATGGTGAAATAATAATATTTTCAACCTGAACACCTGAGCGCTCAACTGTCTTGCGTAAATTGTGAAGAATAGTACGTGGACCTGTGTAAAGCAAACCACGCATTTCAAGACGAACCCCCATCATGCCACGCGGGTCACGAATACCTTGGAAGCCATCTACGATAAATTCTTCAGGAATAAAAGTAATGACTTCACGATCTGGTGTCATACTCTTTGTCAAGGCTGATTTAACAACATTTTCAACATCTTGATCTGTAATTTCTTTTGTATCAGATGTAACTGGAATCATTCCTTGAGTTGGTTCTACTTGTAAAAGATTCCCAGGCAAACCAACATTCACTGATTTGATTGAAATGCCAGCTTTCTCTTCTGCTTGGGAAATAGCTGACTTGATAGCAGTTGCTGCTGCTTCAATATCAACGATAATCCCATCCTTTACACCTTTACTCTTGGCATTACTTACACCAATTACATTTAGTTCACCATTTCTAAGCTCGGCAACCAATACTTTAATCGAATTAGTTCCGATATCTAAGCCTGTAAAAAAACCATCTCTAGCCATTACATCGCATCCTCTCTCTTCCAAGTTTCAAACTTCTATTCAATATAGCTAAAACAGGGCATAGCTATTCACAGAATATTATAACACAAAAAATCCAATCGTGCTTAGTTTTTCCTAAATTTACTTACCATTTTTTTACATTCGCTCATCAGCTTTTTTTATTTTCCAAACAAGTTATAAAAAATCAGATTTATGAAAAAAGAAAGCTCATTTCTAAGCTTTCTTTGCAATCATTTTTTCTGCTTCTTGTTCTAAAAATAGCTCCAAGATTTTCTTAGTCAAAGTTATTGCAGCAGACAAGGCTATAGAAACAATCAAATAATTAGCTACTAAGCCATGGTCTCCAACCAATGGTGGTTTTGTCAAGAATCCGTAATCTCCACCTGTTACTAAATTGACCACAAAAATTAAGGCATTTAGAGCAAAGGTCATGAGAAAAATTCCCTTCACATCCAGCAATCGCGCGTTATACTGTCTCAATAGATAAACTAGAGAGTTCCCCAAGAGAGCTAAGTGGCCAAAGATAAAGGATAAAATCGCAATATGCGGGAATGGATAAGGATCTGGCACTGGATAAACAAAGGCTGCTAATGTCCCAAATGTTCCTAGTAATGCAAAATACTGCCGATATTTGGACTGACCAGGAAGCAAAAGCACCACAAACATAGCCATACGGCAATGGTAAAAGGGTAAGCTTTCTGACAACGGCATATGATTAACCCCGTACCATCCATAAAGAAGGATTAACTGAACTGCCTGCAAGATTTGGAAAAATCGTTGATAAGCCTTCTTTTCACGATAGCGATAGGCTGTAAAAAATGTTAAGGCTAAGAGCGTAAATAGGCTAACATACCAAAAAAGGTCAAATTTAGGTGGCTCGGTTGCCTGGGTCGTAAAGAAAATATCCCATAAATTCATCTAGTCTTCCTCATGATTCAAAATTTTCCTGCATTTTATTATACCATGCTATTTGTCAAAAATGGATTTAGAAATACGATAATCATCTTCTTAGTCAAGATATTGCTCCCTCTGACCTTGATAAACCTGCCAAAGAATCTCTATTTGCTCCTTGGTAATGCGTTTTTCAGATAAGTTCGGCAGTTGGTCAATAGCAAAAAATTGAAGGTCAGCAATTTCTTGATTTTCTTGGAATTGTCCATCAAGAAGCTTACATTCAAAAACAAACTTTGCATATTGCTTGCTCTGTAGTTGGAAACGATTGGTATCAAAAACAGCTAGTAGTCTTTCTACTTTAGCTTCAAAACCGGTTTCTTCTTCAATTTCCTTGAGAATATTTTCTGTTGGAGAATAGCCGACTTCACCAAAGCCACCTGGCAAAGCCCAATCATTCTCTCCTTGTCCCCTAACCAGACAAATCTTTTCGTCCTCAACAATCCAAGCACGGACGTCCATTAACGGAGTCGCATAAGCAGAAGTTGGCTTCAAGACTTCTGCCACTTCTTCGGCATCAAGGTCTGATGCCTGATTCAACATTTCAGATAAAAGGCCTCGCAAGTCTTCGTAGCGCTCACGGTCGAAAGGATCTTTTGTAAAGGTTAATCCAGTATCTGTAAGGGCAATCATTCTTTGAAGATACTTGGCAAAATCACTTGTCTTCATTTTCTAAACTTTCTACCAACTTGGCTAGGTTCATAGAGTTAGAGCCTTTGAGCAAGATTTGGTCATTAGCTCCTAGACTTTCCTTGACCTGCTTAACTAGGTCTTCAAATTGGTCTTGTTCTTCTGTTTTCTTGAAGTAATAAATGTGGCCGATTGGGAACATTTGACTGGCCAATTGGGCTAATTCGGCAATGTCTTCTCCATAGAAAATAAGGGTATCAAGCACATCTGGAGAAAGGCTCAAAATCATCTGGTTATGGAGCTGAACAGACTGGTCACCGAGTTCCTTCATGTCCGCCAAGACAGCGATTTTTTTGCCACCTTCGTTGGCTGGAATAGCCGAAAAAGTCTCTAAAATCAACTTCATAGCAGTTGGATTGGCATTATACACATCTGATAGAATATCTGCACCATTGGCTGCTTTCTTCCATTCGGTACGGTTACGCGTCAATTCAAGATTTTGGAAAGCCTTATGAATTTGCTCCTCTGAAACCCCTTCTTGTAGGGCAACATAAGACGCAATCATGGCATTAGTGGCATTGTACTTACCAGTCACTGGCAAATCGAGAGCTTGTTCCAAGAAATTAGCCTTAAAGGTCAGACTGTCCTTGCGCTCAATCAAGTCTGTGATTTCCAGCTCTGCTCCTTGCCCAAAACGAACCACCTTTTTATCAGCTGGCAAGTAGTCCTCTACAATCGGATCTGCTGGTGCCAAGAGCAAGGAATTCGAAGACATCCCGTCTGCAATTTGCATTTTTCCTTTAGCAATCTCAGAACGGTCTTTGAAAAAGGCCAAATGGGCTTCTCCAACCAAGGTCACGATGGCTGTTTTTGGACGAGCCAATTCTGACAAGAGATGAATATCTCCCAAGTGATCCTGTCCCATCTCCAAGACCAACTTTTCTGTTCCTTCTGGCATGTGGAGAACTGTGTAAGGAAGACCAATCTCATTATTGTAGTTGCCTTGTGTTTTGTAGGTCTTGTAGATTGTTGATAACAAGTGCGCTAACATATCTTTGGTCGTTGTCTTGCCATTTGAACCTGTAACAGCAAAGACATCAACTCCTGTTTTTTCAAGATAGTAGGCAGCTAGGGTTTGAAAGGCCGTCAAAACATCAGCTACTAAAATGTAGGGATGATTTGCGATTTCTTTCTCAGACAAGGTTACTGCGGCACCATTTTCAAAGGCTGTTTCGATAAAGTCATGACCATCACGCGCACCTTTGAGGGGCACAAACAAGTCCCCTGTAGCAATCAAACGACTATCAAACTCAGCTTTTTCTAACTGGGTGTCCTCAAAGAGGCTGATATCATTTTTAGCTCCTACAACTTGAGCCACTTCATGAATTGTTAATTTCATTTCTACTCCTTTAAAAAGGGTTGAAATCCGAGAACTAAAATCACCTTGCAGTGATGGTTCTGGTTTCTACCCTCTCTTTCATTTTTATAGCAAATGCGCTTCGCGCTTGTCAAAACTTTCCTTAGCAAGATCAACCAATCGCTCGATTAAGTCCGGATAGCTGATCCCCATATTGTCCCAAAGTAGTGGGTACATAGACCACTGGGTAAAACCTGGCATGGTATTAAGCTCGTTTAGGAAAATCTCTCCCTTGTCTGTATAGAAGAAATCGCAACGAGATAGTCCGAGGCCACCAATGGCACGGAAGGCTGTTTCTGCATTCTGACGCATGACAGCTATCACATCATCACTGATTTTAGCTGGGATATCCATGGTAATCTTGTTATCAATATACTTGGCATCGTAGTCATAAAAGTCAACATCCTTGACTACTTCTCCTGGTAGCGTACTCTTGACATCGTAGTTGCCCAAGAGACCAACCTCGATTTCACGAGCATTTACCCCTTGCTCTACCAAGACACGGCTGTCATATTGAAAGGCAAGTTTCAAAGCTTGACGGAGTTCCTCTTGATTTTCAGACTTAGAAATACCGACACTTGAACCCATGTTTGATGGTTTTGTGAAGACTGGGTAAGTCAATTTTTCTTCAACTTCGGCAATTTTAGCAGTCACATCATCGCCTTCGACAATGGCCACATAAGGAACTTGAGCAATCCCGACAGATTCTAAGACACGCTTGGTCGTGATTTTATCCATGGCAAGACTAGATGACAAGATGTTGCAACCAACATAAGGCATTTTCAAAACTTCCAAGAATCCTTGAACTGAGCCATCTTCTCCCATCGGACCGTGAAGGACTGGAAAGACCACTGCTCCCTCTTCGTAGATAGCACTTGGTGCAACTTGCTTATCCCAATCAATGGTTTCATTGGTCATAAGACGATCCTCTTGACCTGGAGTCTGGCTAAATTCTTGCGTTTTAATAAAGTCACCTGACTGGCTGATGAAAAAAGTCTTGACTGTAAAACGATCGTAGTTGACCGCACGCATGACACTTTCAGCTGAAAGAACAGAGACTTCACGCTCTGCACTACGCCCACCGTATAAAAGAATAATCGTTTGTTTCATATTACTTGTTCCAATTCTAATAGAATACTCGTTCTTTAGTATATCATATTTGCTTCTTTTTTGAAACTTGTATCTCAAAAAGCCCTCATTTGAGAGCTAAAATTTTACCTATCCACCACTTGAGCTTCAAAGCGTGCTGCTTTGTCGTCTACATTGGTGATGGTGATAGTGTAGGGGTCTTCTTCCGTCACCCCAAAAGAAAGCAGACCAAAGCTATCGAATACAATAAAATGTTCTTAAGTACTCTGTCATAGCAACCTACCTGTATAACACTATTGCCTCATCGTTTCGTTTGTTATTCTGTTCTCCATATATCCTTAACTGTCAATTCTCCCCAATTATCTGGGCTAAAACGACTAGAGTAGATAGTGGTCCAGTCTTTAAGGACTTTATTACGGAGTACATTATCTGCTTCCTTGCGAATCTCATCGACAGTCTTTCCATGCTCCACTAGAAAGGCTTCTATTTGAGATTGCTGAAAATATCCTGTACTCTCATCATCATAGTACCACATAAACCGTTCTAATTGCTGATTGTTTACATCGTACTGGTAATCTACATTTATGGTTGTCTCTGTATCTGGCAGTCTCAAACGCATTTCTATCCCAACTTTCGTCATCTCCTGAAATCCAAAATAAAAATAATAACCTAGAGAATGAATAGTGTTTGGTAAATTTACACTTTTATAATCAATAGAATGTTTATATAAATCTTGAGATCCATTATCGATAATTTTTAAACCTTTTAACTTATAAAAAGCTCGCCCTTTCCAGAGAAATGTATAATTGTGATAATCACTTTCTTCGTAGTATATTTCATCAAAAATATTATGAACTCTCTGATATTTATAGTACTGAAAACCAGAGAAAGATAATAATAGAACCATTAACAATGAAAAAATTACAAATTTTTTCTTCCTCATCTAATCACCTCATCTCTGTCAATTCTTGATTACCTGTTTCAATATTTCGAATGAAATTATAAGTACTTGGGTAATTTTTTTGTAGCTTATCTACGGTATCTTTTTCTAGTAAAATTCCTCAACACAACCAGTTGTTCATACAGCATTGTGTTGAGCAAGAAACTACTTTCTCTGGTAAACTATCCATACAAAGTCTGATACATCTTTTTCATGAAATCCTCAAGCTCTTTTTTAATAATTTTTAATAGGCGATCTTCTTCGGATTGAGAGATGTTTACTCTCTCATTTATATTTTTTTCATTTATTTGAAAATAGGTGCTAGAAATTATATCAAAGTTCTTATCCAATTCATATAGTGCACTAGTTATTTTACCATCTATCTCTATTTCAAAATAAGTAGTAACCCCATTCCGTCCAGGATGCGATATTTTGAAATCGATGTCTCCTTTTATCTCTATGGAGTCAATTCCTCCATCCAGTCGAATAGCTCCATCGGGAGGAACGACATAACCCGCTTTACGGATGTCAGGTGCATATTTTTCTGATGCCGTCAAACGATGTAGAACTTCAATTCTCTCATTTTTCTCAAAGGCTTCTTTTAAAACACTAGATTGTTGGAAATGATTGTAAGTAAAATATAAAGGAATCGCTAATAGGAACAAGGACAATACAATCAACAATTTAAACTGTTTTAATTTATCTAGCATTAGTCTTCCCCCTATTCAACACTCTCTTTCAAATAAGTGTTATTGTAAATTATCACTCGTCGTCCTCATCGTCATAAACTGGGTCACCATGGATTTTGATGTATTCTTCATTCCTACGGTCATCTTCTTCCCAAACTGGGTCTCTCACATCGCCCAAAAAGGGAATTTCTTCCAAACTCAGCTCATTAGCCTCTTCATAACTCATCGAAAGGGTATCCTCATGTCGGTTTTTAAATTCCTCCACACTTAACCAGCTCTCTTTATCATCTTCGCTAATCTGACCATCAATAGCAGTCGCAATTTCAATGGCCATAATATACATAGCTCTTTTATCAACAGTGAGAAGGTCAAGGTGGGTAGAAGCTAAACGTAGACAGTCTCCTTTTTCTCGATAGTCTGTTGCTGGATTGTCTTCAAAATCTAATTCAAGATTTTCATATACATGACTCCCAAATTTGTTGGTAATCCCTTCTTTCAACTGAACATTATTCCATCTATTATCATGCATCCACTTATTCAATTTCAAGTGAATAGTTGGGTCTGTTTTAAATGGGCGAGTATTCCCAAAGTAAGAAAAATCTACTGGCTTACAATCTTTAGTGTCAAACCACATTCTCTTCGCTAGTTCTATATAATCAAACGGAATTTCTTTGGTGTAATCACCTTTAATATATAATCTCATATTTTACTCCTACGTTCTCAAGAATTCAGCAGCTCTCAAAATAAATCTAACTAATTGATTTTTCTCATAATTTGACAATTTTTTCAACTTAGATATTGAATCAAGCCAATTTCTAGCGCTTTGAGGATCAGTTATCTGGGTATAAGGAATATCCTCATTCAATGTATAGCCAGCTTTCCCACTTCCAGATTGAACCTGAATTTTACCACTATTTGGTTCTGCATCCACACGAATATTCCCTTTTCTACTTCCAATCTTTCCTTCAACAGTCCCAAAAGTCTTACTCGTTGGTTTATTAGCCTGCCAGCTGTCATAGTTGCTAGAATAATTAACCTGAATTTCGCCATTTAGTAAGGCCGTCTTTGTGATAGCTGATAAGCTAGTTACTGCTCCACTAGCTATCAGTACATTTCCATATTGTACCCCTGTTACTGATGCTGCCGTACCAGCTACGATACTTGTCCCTGCTGTTGGCGGACCAGCCATTATACTCAAAACTTCGAGGGCGCCACTCGCAAAGTAAACTCCCAATCCAGAGAATATTTGAGCTACTCCACTCCAAAATTCGGCTGAATTTGCTTCAAAGTTTTGTGCTTTTAGTTCATCAAACTTTTTGTTAACCAAATGAGTATAGTCGGCATCGTATTTCCCATTTTTTGAAACGACATAACCTTGTTCAAATGGATAAATGTCAATGATATTCCCTGTTTCATCAATCTTAAGAGTGTGATTGTAGGCGTCGATTATTTTATCCCATTCGGACTTGTCGTGACCTTTTAAGCGCTTCTCTAAGTCGGCACGGTAGTAGGCATCTCCATATTCCGATAGCATCATATCCCTAGAAGCTTTATTGATGGCACGAGTTTCTGAGTCTTGAAAATCTCTTTTAGCATGCGAAACAATCTTCACATCCTTCATCTTTTGTACCCAGCTCATGTCCAGACCGTCCGCATAGTAGTTGCCATCGCTATCGACAATGATTTTACTCAGTTGCATGGCTCCTTTGATAGCTAAGCCAAGGACTTCTAGGCTATCGTTGAAATACTGGGAAACCTGTGAGACAAAAAATTCTAGTTTTTCAATCTTATCATTCAAATCCTGAATACCCGACTCGATTTGAAACTTGGTATTGTAAAGGATGGTCTTCTCAGAGAAGGCTTTCCCCCAATTGAGACTAAAGAGGTCTGTGATTTGATTTAGCCAGTTCTCCCTCACTTGAATCTGAGCTTCTACGATAGCTAACTGCTCTTCTCTCAGCTTTTTCAATTCCTTAAGCTGGTCTAGGTCCAAATCACCATATCCAGAGACCTGAGCATCCGCATCTTTGTAGGAGGTCAACTCTAGTTGGATATCATCTATCGCTGCTTGGAGCTTTTTGATGCTGGGGATGATAATCTCTATAAAGAGACCTTTACCAGCTGTGTAGGCTGCTCCTGTCAACTCACCTGAGTCTAAAGAGGAAATCAGGTGATCACAGCCACTAGATAAGCGGTCTGTGACTTCATTTGCGACTCGGAGGTTGTTCGTCATGGCCTGAATCAATTCTTGGGATTCTTGTGCGCTGTATTTTACTCCCATGGTAGCCGATTCCTTTCCGCTATCAGTTCTTCTCTGGCTTCATCGAAAGAGCGACAAGCCTTTTTAGTTTGTTTTTCCAACGTATCCAGTTCCTCCTCTACATAAGAGTTGACCTGTCGCTGAATGGTTCTATTATCACTTTCGATTTGCTCTATTAGCTGACGAGAACTGGGTGAGAGAGACAATAGATTTATCATGCGATGGTGAATGCTCTGAATATCCGAGTAAAAGTTTGTCAACTGCTGTTCATATTGCTTTTTAGTTGCTCGGAGTCTGTCTTCCTTATCTTCTATCTTAACAATCTTACGCCAAATTTCTGTGCGCTTTTCTTCATTTCTATCTGCCATGCCTTAGTGACTCCATCTCTTAGCTTGCTCTATATCACGTTTTTCAATCCTATGAGCAATTTCTGGAAACTTATTTGCTTGGGTCAAAACAGCTGAACTAAAATCACTGACCGCCTGAAGCATTTGATTGCAAGTCTGACGTCCCGCTTCCATTCCAGTGATTCCAGATGTATATGAAAATTCCACCTGCTGATTTTGCTTGTCGCTCGTTTCATACCCGACCAACTCATTAATAGCCGCCTCTGCTGCTATCGTGCTAGATTTTATCTTTCCACCCATACTTCAAACTCCCCTTATTAAGTATATATTGACCATATCATAACATAAAAATAGTACGATTTCAAAATAAATTATAACGAACTAAAGGGCAATCTTATCCTTTAAAAAAACTTTATCCTTCAGTAAAATATATTGATAGAGATGCTACTAGGAATTTTGAAAATCCGTTTTCTGATACCTTATATTTTGTGTTTACTGGGAAGTATTCTTATTATCAAGATTTGTCCTTCTCTCATTATAAAACGAAAAAGACAAACCCTAGAAAAATTCCTAGGGCTTGTCTTATACGTCAAAATGAGCTAAATTTTTACTGACTTTTACAACTCTGTCCGATTTTCAATAGCTCGTAAGAGGGTTACTTCGTCCGCATACTCGATATCTGCTCCCACAGCGAGGCCTCGTGCCAGGCGCGTAACCTTGATCCCAGCTGGCTTGAGCAAACGTGAAAGATACATCGAAGTCGCTTCCCCATCTGCTGTGGCATTGGTTGCTACGATTACCTCTGAAACTTCACTATCCATAAGACGAGTCATAAGGCTCTTGAGATTGATATCGTCTGGACTGATACCATTCATAGGAGAAATAAGGCCATGCAGGACATGATAGAGTCCATGGTATTCTTGGATATTTTCCATGGCCGCCACATCACGACTATCTTCGAGAACTAAAATCGTTGTCTGGTCACGAGTCGGATCGGTACAGATAGAACAAGGATCGTCGTCTGTCAAACGTCCACAAATAGAACAGTAGGTCAATTCTCTCTTAGCAGAAAGGAGATTTTTTGCAAATTCATTGACGTCGTCATCCGACATCCCAATGGTATAAAAGGCCAGTCGGGTAGCTGTCTTAATCCCGATACCTGGAAGTTTAGAATAACTGTCAATCAACTTAGCAATAGGTGTTGGATAAAGCATGGCTTCCTTTCTAATTCATTGGATGGTGTTGGTTGTATAGATTGATAATGTCGCGAGCAATTGCTGGCCCAACATTTTTGGTTAAATTGGTATTATGAGGAAAGACTACTGCAACTGCAATTTGAGGATTTTCTGTTGGAGCATAGGCCACGGCATTGGTATTATTAGCTTCTTGACCACCAGCTACATAGCTTTCAGCTGTACCGGTCTTACCACTGATAGAAACAGTGGCGCCATCTGAAAACGCCCGTCCTGTCGTTAGGGGACTAGTTCCATGCGATACTTGGTAAAATCCTTGGTGCAAGATTGCCATATCTGATTCAGAAATATTGACCTTGTTGATTTCCTTGGTATCTATTGCTTGGATTAATTCCCCAAGGCCACCCTTATCATTGTTGTCATATATTCCCTCGACAATATGTGGAGCTAGACGAACACCATTGTTAGCAATAGTTGCTACATACTGAGCCAACTGCATGGGCGTATAGTTATCAAACTGCCCAAAGGCATTAGTAATGTAATTAGCAAAGCTATAGTCTTTGGGAACAAATCCAGTAGATTCATCTGGTAGATCAATTCCGGTCGCAGAGCCCAAGCCATATTCACCAAAGGTTGAACGCAATTTACCCATAGCAGATTCTAGATTGCTGGTGCCGACAAACATATTGGGTTGGTAGGTCTGCCCCATAAGACCTAGAGCTGTTTGGACCATATAGGCATTAGATGAATACTCCAGAGCTTGGACTGCCGTAATCGGCATTGGCACAGAAAAGGCAGTATACCAAGAATTAATTGGAGCTGAGCCTTGGAAGACAATCGGTTGGTCTGTCAAGGTCTGGTTCCCTGACAAGACTCCATTCTCCCAACCAGAACTGATGGTCGCCGCCTTGACAACCGAACCTGGGACAAAGACATTAGTCACCGTTCCCAAGGAATCAGGCGTTAGCTCTCCCGTTTTCAGATCATGTTTGAGCCCGGACATAGACAAAACAGCACCTGTTTTTGGATTTAGAGCGACTGCATACACACCTTCCGAATACTTGGCTCCTCCATTTCCTAGTTCGGAATTAAAATAACTCTTAAGCAGATTGTCCACGCTATCTTGGAAGGCCAAATCAATGGTCAGTTTAATATTGTTCCCTTTGGTACCATCTTCGATATTTTCGACACTTTCCATGTTGCCGTACTTATCTAGATGGATTTCTTTCACCGAGCGTTTCCCTTGCAAGGTTTCTTCATATTGTTTTTCTAGATAAGAAGTCCCAACACGGTCGTTTAGAGAATAACCCTTTTTGATATAAGCATCTGCTTCTTCAGCTGGTAGACCAGCTTTTTCACTGGATACACTTCCTACTATAGACGAAAGAGAAGTCTCTAGAACTTTTCGATCCCACGAAGTTGAAATACTGATACCAGGTAAATTCTTAGAGGCCGAAGCAATCAAGGCAATCTGAGTATCTGTTAAGGAGTCTGTCGCAATGGCTCCTGTCTCAAAGTTTCCAACAGCATTTAACTGGCTAAAAAGATAGATTTCTTTCTTATCATCCTCTGTATAGTTTAATTGACTCGTTTGGACACTATCGACCGCATTGTTATAGAGTTCTGATTCGGATAGACGATTGCCATCTGAATCAAGACGTTTCTCACGTGGTAAGCTTTCCACTACTTTCTTATAGACATCTTGATCTGCTAGATAATAGTCCGCCAACTGTCGGTCAGTCAATGTTGGAGAAGTAACTCCTACATAGGCTAACAGCTTCTTGGCTGTTTCTTTTAAATCTGCAGCCGTCATTTTGTTGTTACGAGTAAATGAAACAACTTGTTTCACAGTATTTTCAACCAAGGGCTTGCCACTGGCATCATAAATTTCACCCCGAGCTGAACTAGTAGTCACCTTTGTTTTACTAGCCGATGCTAGTTTTGTCTCATAAAAACCCTTGTTCAAAACCTGCATATAAAGCAGGCGACCAATAATGGTCATAAAGAGTAAAATGATGATTGAAAACAATAAATTAAGCCGAATCGGAATCGAATGGCTGTTAAATTTCCTCATACAAATCAGTCTCATTTCTATTTAAAATCTTACTCTTCATTGTACCATAATTTAAGAAGAAATTTTGGAAAAGAAGGGAGCTTTTCCCATTTTACAGGAAAATACGATTTTATTTATCCATCCCTACATTATATGATATAATAAATGTAAAAGTTCGATGACTCAGTCTTTTTCCAATATGACTCATTTAAAGGAGCCTTCCCTATGGACAAACCAGATATAGCAACCCTCATTGATTCTCACTTCGAAGAAATGACAGACCTAGAGCAAGAAATCGCTCGCTATTTTTTGCAAGCTGAAACCATTGCAGATGATTTATCTTCTCAGCAGGTCACTCAAAAATTACATATCTCTCAAGCTGCTCTGACCCGCTTTTCTAAAAAATGTGGTTTTACAGGCTATCGAGAATTTATTTTCCAATACCTGCACCAAGCAAAGAAACAGGACACTCATTCTCACAAACATAGTCCTTTAACCAACCGAGTTCTTCGAAGCTACAGTAATATGCGAGAACAAACACAGGGCTTGATTGACGAAGAACAACTGGAACGAATCGCCCAGTTAATCGAAGATGCTGATCGTGTCTACTTCTTCGGAACAGGGAGTTCTGGCCTCGTAGCTCGTGAAATGAAATTGCGCTTTATGCGTCTAGGTGTGGTCTGCGAGGCTTTGACCGATCAAGATGGTTTTGCTTGGACAACCAGTATTATGGATGAGAATTGTCTCGTACTCGGTTTCTCACTTTCTGGCTCAACTCCTTCTATTTTAGATAGTCTATTAGACGCGAAAGAGATGGGGGCACAGACTGTACTTTTTTCAAGTGTTCCCAATAAAGATAGTCAGGCCTATACAGAGACTGTTCTTGTAGCCACACACAGCCAGTCATCCTACATCCAACGTATATCCGCTCAACTCCCTATGCTCTTCTTTATCGATTTGATTTATGCCTACTTTTTGGAAATCAATCGTGAAAGCAAGGAGAAAATTTTTAACAGCTATTGGGAAAATAAAAAACTCAATGGCTATCGTAGACAAAAACGTGTAAGAAAATCCTAGTTTGGTCTAGCCAAACTAGGATTGTTTTGTCTTAATACTCTTCGAAAATCAAATTCAAACCACGTCAGCTTCGCCTTGTCGTACTCAAGTACTGCCTACGGCTAACTTCCTAGTTTGCTCTTTGATTTTCATTGATTATAAAATGATAATAAGCACCCAACATACCTGCTGTATTTTGATGATGGGCAAATTCTAATCGTGTTTTTTCAGCTAGACTTGGTACCAAAGCTTCCTTCAAGGCTGTGCGGATCTTGGGTTTGAGGATAGCCTCTTGTCCCATGATACCGCCACCGAGAATGACCACTTCTGGATTGGCCACATAGCAAATATTTGCCAGACCTTTTCCTAGATAGTCTACCATACGGTCAATACCAGTCATACAAATCTTGTTTCCTTCAGTGGCTTCCTTAAAGATGCGTCGCCCATTCCAATGGTCAACTGAATCGCCATGACCTGCTGCTACATACTCTACCAAGGCTGTCGTAGAAGCCAAGTCTTGGAAAGCTCCATCCTGCATATGCATATAACCGACTTCACAGGCTGAATTACTAAAACCATGGAAAACTTTCCCATCCATAATCAAGCAACCACCGATACCTGTTCCAATGGTCAAGCAAAGTGTCACACTCGCTCCCTTGCCTGAACCAGATACCGCTTCAGCCAGACCAGCACAGTTGACATCATTTTCAATCTCACAAGGAATCGCAAAGCTAGTCTCGATTTCCTTTTTGAACTGGGTGCCTGCGTAGTTAGGGATTTGAGGCCCAGCATAGAAAATCTCACCCTTATCTGGATCCACCATTCCTGCAGAAGAAATGGCAACACCTGCTACTGGGCCTTTTTCTAAATAGCTGGCTACGATATCTTTGGTTTTTTGTAAGATATGAGGTCCACCCTTATGCGCCTCTGTTGGCATTTCATGCGATTCAACAAGTTGGCCTTCTTGGTCGATCAAACCATATTTGATATTTGTTCCACCGATATCAATTGCAACGTAGTGTGTCATAAATACCTCCTTATGGATTAGAGGAAGCGCTCCTTGGTTTCACGAATCAAGGCTGCAGCTGCTTCTACAACTGGACGATCTTCTTCAGTCACTGGTGTCAATGGTGAACGAACAGAACCAATATTCAGTCCTTCATTGATCTTCAAGACTTCCTTAATCACACCATACATATTTCCATGTGCAGAAGTGAGTTTGCCAATGATTGCATTGATAGCGTATTGCAATTCACGCGCTGTTTCCAAATCTTTATCCGCAATCAACTGATTGAGTTTCAAGAAGAGTTCTGGCATAGCACCATAAGTACCACCGATACCAGCTTTAGCTCCCATGAGGCGGCCACCTAGGAACTGCTCATCTGGACCATTAAAGACGATGTGGTCTTCCCCACCAAGGCTCACAAAGGTTTGGATATCTTGAACTGGCATAGAGGAGTTCTTAACACCGATAACACGTGGATTTTTCAACATTTCTGTGTAAAGGCTTGGAGTCAAAGCAACCCCTGCCAATTGAGGAATGTTATAAATCACGTAATCTGTATTTGGAGATGCAGAACTGATATCATTCCAGTATTTAGCAACTGAGTATTCTGGCAAGCGGAAGTAAATTGGTGGAATCGTTGCAATGGCATCTACACCCAAGCTTTCTGCGTGGCGAGCAAGTTCCATACTATCTTTAGTATTATTGCAAGCTACGTGAGCAATAATGGTCAATTTACCTTTGGCAACTGCCATGACTTCTTCCAAGATTAACTTGCGGTCTTCAACGCTTTGGTAGATACATTCACCAGAAGAACCATTGACATAAAGACCTTGAACACCTTTATCAATGAAGTATTGAACCAAGGCACGCGTACGCTCTGGACTTACTTCTCCTTGATCATCATAACATGCGTAGAAGGCTGGAATGACACCTTCGTATTTTTTTAAATCTGACATAGATTTTCTCCTAAGATTTCTTTTTTCTGCTAAGAGCAGGTTTTATTCTTTACGTGTTTAGTATACACCTTGTGAAAAACGCTTTCAATATCTTGTGTACACTTAGATTTTAGTTTCGATATGAATTTTGAAATATTTATGGCTTGAAAGTAGTTTCAGAAACAAACCATCCTATTGGTATTTTGCGAAAATTTTCTCCATCAATCCAGTCTGGATAAAGACCAAGAGCCCAAACCCAAAAAGCAGGAAGGCTGAGCCACCTAAAAGCAAACTGAAGGCGGACAGATAAAGAACCATCACAATGAGAAAGAGAATGGCTAACATAAGGAAGAACCAAGGAAAGTTAAAACTTGCCAAGATAAGTCCTTTTTGTAAGACTTCTTTCCAAGTCAAATCATAGCGTGCAGCGATAGGATAGCTAGCCAACATCACGATAGTGAGGAAGATAAGAATACCTAGACAAATAGCTTTTACCATTTGGAAAGGCATAGCTGTCTGACCCCAGAAGAGATAGAGGTCTAGAAGGCTTAATGAGACGACACCCAACTCAAGCAGACCTAACTGAAGACCTAGTTTCAGATTTTCCTTGAAAGCTCTTAGATAGATTTTAAAGACAGGTACACGTCTACTCTTCTTAATCTCAAACATAGTCTCGTAGAGGCTAATTTTAGCTACTCCAATCGTCACGATGGGCAAACAAGTGATGACAAAAAGAAGATTGGCTGTCACGATATCCAAGACTTTCTCACTAAAACGCATGAGAAAGTTATCTGTATCAAATGCTGCCTTGATAAGGCTTACTCCTTTTTGTGCCATATTTGCTCCTTTAATCAATCAAAATTTTAAAGAGATATTTGCGAACCTTCTCTTCCATACCTGCATAGCCATTTGGCTGATGTGGTTCTCCTGGGAAGAAAATCGCAAAATTGTGATAACCCAACAAGAGTGGGTAGTGTTCGTGACAATGAACAAAGCCAATGTCACTCGCTTCGTCAAATGCTACTGCTTCATCTTTGATACGTGAACCGTAGCTAGAATATTCATGTCCTTCTACCAGCAAATGCAAATCTGCATAGTTCTGATGATGCTCAAATTGATCATTTTCAGCTCGATTGAGGACATTTTCCTGAACAACTAGAAAGACTTTATCTCCGTCAATCTCATACTTACCTAGTTCAAATGAATCTTTACGATGCTGATAGAGATAGTCGATAGCCTTGTCTAGATTGGGATGAATTCCTTTGTAAAAGGTGATGTTTTTCAAATCGTCAAAAATCATACTGTTTCCTTCGTTTCTGATAGTTAACTAAAATCATTCTTAAGTTTATAAGTGTCTGACAAAATCTTTATGGTAGACAAATACCCAACATTTTGTAGACACTTATAACTCTGTATTTCCATAGCACGTCAAGACCACTTCCGAAATCTTGATATACTAGATTACTTTTCTTATCCTTTAACAGCTCCCATAGTAATACCCTGAGTGAAGGATTTTTGGAAGACAAGGAAGACTGTTACGATTGGCACAGCTGCAAGGGCAGCTCCTGCCATGATCAAACCATAGTTGGTTGCCATTTCAGCCTGCATAGTCGCAACCCCGAGTGAGATAGTCAAGTTTTGACGTGAAGTCAACATTACCAACTGCATGAAGTAGTCGTTCCAAGTATTGATGAAGGTAAAGATTGCAAGGGCTGCAAATCCTGGTTTCACAATTGGAAAGGCTACGCTCCAGAAGGTACGAATCTCACCACAACCGTCGATTTTAGCTGACTCAAGCAACTCTGTAGGGATATTCTCACTGAACTGTTTCATGAGGAAGACCCCGAATGGCCATCCAATCAAAGGCAAGATAACTGCCCAAAGAGTGTCATGGATTCCCATGAAATTGACGATACGTACCAATGGTACAAGGACAACTTGTTTTGGAAGCGCCATGGCAGCGATAAAGATGGCAAAGAGAATACGTTGACCATAGAAACGTTTTTTAGCCAATACATAACCTGCTAAAGAAGAGGTTGCACAGACTAAGAACATGGTTACCAATGAGATAAACACAGAGTTCCACATCCACTGCATAGCAGGGTTTTGCACCATGAGTTGTTGGAAGTTTTCCATAGTTGGCATTTTAGGGAACCATTGTGGCGGAATCATAATGGTATCAGGTTGTGATTTGAAGGCACCTGTCAAAATCCAGTAGAATGGAAAGATGAACAGCACGGTCAACAAGAGCAAGATAATAGTTGAAATAACAGTGAAAGCTGTTAATGGTTTCTTTTGTGTAGATTGCATAGCTGTCTCCTTTCTTTAGTATTCTACGTCGTTTCCAAGTACTTTAAATTGAACAAAGCTTACGATAGCGATCATCACTGCCAAGAAGACGCCGATAGTATTTGCATAACCGTATTCTGTCAATTGGAAGGCTTTTTCGTAAAGATAGTACATAAGTGTACTTGTTGAGTAGTTTGGACCACCTGAAGTCAAAAGCTGAATCAAGGCGAAACACTGGAATGAGTTGATTGTTGTAATGATTGCGATGTAAAGAGTTGTTGGAAGGAGGCTAGGCCATTTAATCTTCCAGAAAACTTGCAATTCAGTCGCACCGTCAACCCGTGCTGCTTCTACCAATGAATTGTCAATATTTCCCATTGCAGCGATATAAAGGATAATCGGCTGACCAACAGATGTAGTCAAAAGGATAATCATAATCGCCATCAAAGCCCAGTTTTTATCTCCCAACCAAGAAATGTTTTGGCTGATGATGTGGCTTGACTTAAGGACAAAGTTTAGAATCCCTGATAGTGGGTCATAGATCCATTTCCAAACAACTGTTACGGCAACACTACCTGTTACAACAGGAAGGAAGAAGACGAAACGGTAGAAGGATCTGGCAATGGCATTTTGATGATAGGTCTGAGATGCTACAAAGAGTGAGAATAGAACAACAACTGGTACAGATCCAATAACCAAAATCACGGTATTGATCAAAGACTTCATAAAGACAGGGTCTTTAAACATGCGAACGTAGTTGTCCAAACCTACAAACTCAAATTTAGTCATTGAGTAGTTAAAGAAACTTGTAATGAATCCCATAATCATAGGAGCCAATACAAAGATGACAAAGAAGAATAATACTGGTGCTAGGAAAGCGTAGGAAATCACTGTTTCCCGCATACGAATTTTATTGACTTTCACAGTCGGCACCTCTCTTTCACAAATAGAATATTTTGGATTTTCTTAAACTGTTTTAAAATCAAAATGAAATTTTTTAAGATTCGCTTATGTAAGAACTTCATTTTAATTTCGTGACAGTTCCTTACATTTCAAACAAAATCCTCCCTTTTCTTACATAGACGTTGCACAGGGAAAAGGGAGGAGTCAATCTGATTTAGTGCTTATTGTTTTGTAGCTTTTTTAATTGTTTCGTTAGCTTTTTCAGTGAAGGCTTTCAAAGCATCCGCTGGTTTTTCGTCACCATTTGATACAGATTGCAACATTGGGAACCAAAGTGTTCTCATTTCAGCAAAACCATTGATAGTGTTGTAGTATGGTGAGTAGTATTTAGTCCAACCACTGATTGTTTCCATACGTTTGTCTTCATAAAGTTTGCCAAATGAAGTACGAACTGGGAAGGCACCTGTACGAACAACGTCTTTTGGACCCCATTCTTTGTCATCTGCAATGAATTGAACGAATTTCTTAGATGCTGCAACTTTCTTGTCGTCTTTGTTATTGAATACTGCAAATCCGTTTACAAGGTATTCAAGAGCTGGTTTACCTGAATCTGATGGGAATGGTACTTCTACCACTTCTACTTTACTTGCTTCCAAGAGTTTAGCTTGGATACCGTTTTGAGCTGGAGCCCAAAGGATTGTGTATGAAGTTTGACCGTTGGCAAAGTTTTGGATATCTGCTCCACCGTCAAATTGTGAACCATTGTTCAACAAACCATCTTTGATCCAGCCAGCTGCTTTTTCAAGACCTTTGACGAATTTAGGATCATCAGTTGTATATTTAGTTACGTCTTTGTCTGTTACAGAACCGCCATAAAGGTTTGCAATGAAGGCACGTGTTCCTTGGTCTCCCCCTTGACCAGAACTGAACAATGAACCTGGTGTGTAGCCTTTATCTTTAAGTGCTTTCAAAACTTTTTCAAAATCATCAGTAGTCCAACCTTCTTTTACAAGGTTTGCAACTCCAGCTTCTTCCAACATTTTCTTGTTCATAGCCATGTAGAATGGAGCTGAACTAATTGGATACATGTAAGCTTTGTCTCCAGCTTTACTTGCTTGTACGATATTTTCGTTGTTAACATCTTTGACGAATTCGTCTGTGAAGAGGTCGTTCAACTCAGCCAATTTACCATTTTTACCGTATTGGATGATACGTCCTGGTGCGTCAAACAGTACATCTGGAGCTGTTCCTGCTTCAATAGCTGTTGTGATTTTTTCAGGACCTGACTTGAAGTCGATGGTTTCCAATTTCACTTTTACATCTGGATTTGCTTTTTCAAACGCTTCGATGATTGATTTTTCATATGTTCCAACACCGTCACCAGTTTTTTCTTGAGTGAAGACTGGGAATGCCCACCAAGTGATTTCTGTTTTTCCGCTATCGCTACCAGATTTCCCAGCATCTTTACTTCCGCCAGAATTACCACATGCAGCAAGGCCAAGAACCGCAGCACCCGCAAGTACTGTACAAGCTAGTTTTCTAAATTTCATTTGTATTCTCCTAATTGATAAGCGTATCCATATTGGATAATGAGTAAGATTGAACTTGTATACGTTTTCATTTTATCCGACGCATCCACCACTCTCCTCTTTTTTGAGATTGTGTTATTTAAGACCAGCAACGAAGCGTTCTGTAATCTCTTTTGGTCTAGTAATAGCGCCACCAACAACGATGCCTCGCACTCCATATCCAAGGATTTGTTTGGCTTGTTCTGGTGTATGAATTTTCCCTTCTGCAATGACATCTACACCGGCATCACAGAGTTTTTTAATTAATTCAAAATCGGGACCATCCACTTTTGGACTGTAAGATGTGTATCCTGATAAAGTTGTTCCGACAAAGTCAATTCCTGCTTCAACAGCTGCCAATCCTTCTTCGAAAGTACTTGTATCAGCCATCAAGAGCTGGTTAGGATATTTCTCCTTAACCTGACGAATGAAGTCTTGAATCTCTAAACCATCATAGCGTTCACGCTTGGTACAATCCAGAGCAATTACCTCTATATTAAGTTCTGCCAATTCATCAACCTCTTTCATAGTAGCAGTGATGAAGGGTTCTTGTGGTGGATAATCTCGTTTAATTATCCCAATGATTGGAAGTTTTGTGACCTCCTTGATTTCCTTGATATCACGAACACTGTTTGCTCGGATACCGACTGCTCCACCTTGCTCAGCCGCTTTGACCAGCAAGGGAATGACTCCTCCCGCTTCTGTATAGAGCGGTTCGTGAGGAAGGGCCTGACAAGAAACGATGATTCCATCTTTGATTTGTGCAATCAAGGCTTCTTTAGTAATCTGTGGCATCCTCTTTCCTCCTTTTCTTTGTTCTTATGGGTTCATTATATATTATTTTTAAAGCGCTTTCAATACTTTGTGGTAGAATAGATTTCAGTTTCAAAAGTATTTTATAGAACAGCAGTTTCTGAAAGTAGTTTCAGCACTGTCTTATTTTCAATTCGCTCAGTATCTAAAATGATAAAAAGAGATAGCCATCTTTCAAATGGGCCATCTCTTTTATCATTAACGATGAGCAAAATTCATTTTATTCAAGACCTAGTCTTCTTTTCGTTTCTTCCCAAATGTCAAAACAGATAAGAGACCTGCCACTAATCCTATAGAAATAAGGGTTGTGTTTTCTTTGCTTCCAGTATTTGGAAGCTCATTTTGTTTAGCCGCTGGTGCTTGATAAGTAGCACCTTGTCCAAGAGATAACTTCTTAGCTGGACGTTCGTTTGCAGCTGCTAAGACTGGTTTGGTTTCTCCCTTGTACTCTGGCACTTCATGGATTGCTGCCTCAGCTCCATTGACACCTCCTTTATACTCAGGAAGAGCATTTGAAGCTGCCAAGACAAAGTTAGCACCACCTCTATATTCCGGAACCTCATTTGAAGCTGCTAGAACTGAATTTACGCCCCCTTTGAATTCCGGTTTTTCTACTGTTGGTGCTGGCTCTTCTCCCACTGTTGCTAAGGGACCTGTATATTCAGGAATTTCTGTTACAAGAGCTTCTACTCCATTCACTCCACCTGTAAACTCCGGTTTTTCTACTGTTGGCGCTGGTTCTTCTCCCACTGTTGCCAATGGACCTGTATATTCAGGAGCTTCTTCAGTTACTGCAGCCTCAACGCCATTAACTCCACCTGTAAATTCTGGTTTTTCTACTGTTGGTGCTGGTTCTTCTCCCACTGTTGCCAATGGACCTGTATATTCAGGAGCTTCTTCAGTTACTGCAGCCTCAACGCCATTAACTCCACCTGTAAATTCTGGAACTTCATTTATCGCAGCTTCACTTCCATTTATACCATCGCTTAATTTAGATCCAGCTAAAGAGACTGGTAAATTGTGCATACTTTCAATTGCACCGTCTGCCAGACCTGTAATCCTTTGACCCATATCCTCTGGATTCACTGTGAATAGGAGAGTTTTTGTATCATACTGGGTCATGAAGGTTGCCGTTTTACCATTTGCCAACTGAAGGGTCGGAGCCTTATTTACCAATACTTCCGAATCAAACTCCATCGCAATAATACCTGGCCATTTTTGAATAGCATATTTTACTTTTGCTTCTTTAGGAGAAATTCTTTCCTTGGTCAAGAAATCCCAGTTGAATTTCTTGAAGGAAAGTGTATATGGAACCCCCCCTAGAGCATGGTGCTCATATAAAAGTCCAAATTCATCCGGTCCAATTTGTTGAAGAGAGTTATATGCATATTCACCTTCCTGAATCAAATGATGGTGCAACCAAGTTAACTGGCCATCTTCTTCAACACGAGCCACTCGAATATAACCATTTTTACGACCTGGACCGTTCGCATTCGCCAAGAGAATATACTCTTTACCATTTTGAACCGTATGAGTCGCGGCCATTTGAACATAAACATCTGGCACATCATAGCGATCAACGTTATTGTCCCAAGTTAGACCACCATCATGACTTGTCGCAACCTGTAGATCACCTGTCAAACCACGCATAAATAGTTTGAGGTCCCCATTGTTTAACTGAACAACAGAAGATTCCGTATTTTGAGCATAATAATTGTTCATAGTGCTTGAATCAACAACTGTACCATCATAAAGCGTACGATTGTCGTTGACACCACCTCCCATATGCCAAGTCTTTCCATGGTCATCTGAGTAGATAATTCGAGATGATTGAGAACCATTGAGGTGGTTGGTACGGTTAGTCGTATAGACAGGAACGACGATTCGACCTTTATTTGGACCGGTACGAAGGGTTATCCCCACTCCAGGACCCACACCCAAGAATTTCATCCAATCAGCTTTGACCATTGGAGTAATATCTTGAGGTGCTGACCAAGTCTTACCATCATCATCACTGTAAGACATCCATAGATAAGAATCCTTGGCAACTCTAAATGGAGACGTTTTATTGCTTGTGAAATAAATATTTCCTAATAGTCGATCCCCTTGATATAAATCACCCTTATCACTATAAGATGGTTTCACCGGATCTACTACAACACGATAATCTGTTGGTTTCCCATCTGGGGTATAAACTGTGCCATTTTCACGTATTGTATAGGAGCCGTCTTCGCCTTCTTTATAGAGAATTTGATAAGTTTTGCCATCGATTTGTTTATAGGCTTCTTCTCTTTGATCAGCCATCCCAAAGATTCCTTTCCCTTCTGGGAACATATCATAGATAGAAAAAATTCGTTTTGTCTCAGGATCTTGAACCAAAACCATATCGATGTTCACCGGTGAACCGATTGATGGATCAGAGGCTTTTGGATTGTCTCGTAAATTTGTAATCGTTACTCGGTCGCTCCATGTTTTACCCTTATCTTCACTTCGTCTGACGACCATGCCGATATCGCCCCAGTCACTTGAATGAAGACGACGCTCATCTGCACCAGCAATCAGAGTACCTTTATCTGTCTTAAGAAGTGCAGGAATACGATAACTCTTGATCCCATCTTTATTTGGTTGGTTATGCATTCCGCCTTCAAAAACATCTTCTTTCTCTGATATTTTCGCACCTTCAGGAAGTTTCTTTTCCAAATCACCTCTTTCAAACAGTTGACTCCGTGTTTGAACTTCATCTGGTGTTAAAGCACGATCATAGACAGTCAGGTTCCTAACTTGTAGATTGGTTCCCCAAACAGTATTACTAGCACGCTTGGTTGCTCCGATTTGAGCATGTGTTACATCTGGCATATCTTTGATGAAATGACCAGATTTCAGACTTGTTCGAGATAATACCCCGTTCACGTAGAGGCGCACTCGACCATGAGGTAATTCTGCTGTCGGTTTTTCAACTGTGAAAGTTACTGAATTCCACTGGCCAGGACGTACTTGTAATGGAGCATCCGTATATTTATCATAAAATTGTGCTCCATTGGCATCACGTCCCTCAATTAAGGCTGTATTATTGAGAACAGCCATTGTGAAGTACTCATCTTTTTTCTTATCACTAGACACTGAGAATAGATTATAAAATGCTGGAGCTTTGGCATCTGGCTTGAATTCCATATGAATGGTCGCATTTTGAAGTTTCTTCAATGTATTTAACTCACTGGTTAGGTCTACACGCTGACCATTTTTCGCATTTGTTTCAACATCTTCTTTTTCCACTACTGGAGTTGCATTTGCGATGTCTCTAGCGTAATAATCTCGAGGAAGTACTCCCTCTTCTTCTTTATCTTGGTCCTTGTTACTTGCTTCTGTAGTTGCAGAATCTGTTTCTGGTTTATCAGCAGGAGCTGGTGTATTGTCAGCTGCAGGTGTATTTGTTGGAGTGGTTGTCTCTGCTTCAGCAGTCTCATTTTTCTTCAACTTATCCTGATCAACTTCCACACCATTGTCTTTTGCTGTTGCCAATTTTCCAGCTAATTCACTATCTAAATGAGCAAGACTTCCTGAAGAAGCTTCTTTTGGTAATTCTGATAAACCTTGATTATTATTTTCAGCTGCAGTTACAGTTGAGTTTCCTTGTTCATTTGCCAATACAGGGTTTACTCCAAACACCACAGCACCAATGGTTACAGAGGCTACACCCACTGCAAATTTACGAATACCATATCTTTGTTTTCTGTCATAATTCTTCTGATTCATCTTTCTACCTTTCAATATCACCAAAAAATAAAGCGCTTTCTTTTTGTTTTAAAATTTTTACTCCCGACCATAGGAAAACACAAGAAAGTAATTAATAAACGAGAGTTCCTCTCCTTCTCTATTTCAAAATTTAGCTAGCTGTAATCCAAACAGTAGCTCTTTCACTCCTTTCCTAGAGACTTTTTCTTTATTATACAATAAAGTCATAGGTTTATCTCAAGCTTGTCATAGAATAGATTTTACTTTCAGAAATATTTTAATATTTTAATATTTTTAAAAGTACTTTCAACATTTATAACAAAAAAGAGAGCTACTGGCTCTCTCATTCATCACTTTATATACTTAAAAGAAATCTCACTACCACAGAGCCAGTTGTAAACTTGGTCATTGACAAAAACATTCATAGCTTCATGGGCATACTCTGGCATGATAAGATAGGACTTGTCACAGGTCAGACGGTTGTAAATCGCAAACTGGGTAATAGGATAGCAAACATCATCGTCCAAGCCCGTAATCATCTTAACCTCACCCTTGATACGATGGGCAAGATTTTTCACATCGATATAGGCAAGAGTCGCCATGATCTCCTCCTCAGTTTCGTGGAAGGGGTCGTGAAACTTGAAATAACGGAAAAGTTCGTCGTAAGCCTCGCTAGTATTACCAATCTCAAGCACTCGTCTAAAGTCAGACAAGAAAGGATAAATGGCAACTGTTTTCTGAATTCGAGGATTGAGCGCTGCTGCAACTAGAGCTAGAGCCCCTCCTTGTGAGGCACCATAGCTAGAAAGGCGCTTCTCATCTACCTGAGGCAGACTAGCAACAATTTCGACCAACTGGTAAATATCCAGATAAACATCCTTATAAAAGAGGTGATCCCGACCTTCTACAGCACCACGGATAATATGCCCCTTAACCGTATTTCCTAGAGGAGAACGCAAGCTGTCTTGTGAGTAACCCGACTGCCCCCGCACATCCATGGAAACAACACCGTAACCAGCTACGGTGAAGGCCAGCATGTCAGCCCAGTCCCAGCCACGTCCCATATAACCATGGAAATGGAAGATTATCGGAACCTTCTCGTCACTCTTTGGAAGAACGACGCGTGCATAGACCTTGCCTTCATTGGTTCCTTCAAAGGTTAATTCATAGCACTTGACTTGAGGAATGTGGAAATCTCTCTCCTCCAACTGGTAGGCTGGAAGAGTGGAAACTTTTTTCACTTTCTCATCCCAGAAAGCATCAAAGTCTTCTGGAACCTCATCCCGTCCTTTATAAGTCTTGATTTCTTCTAACAAAGCTGGATTTTTCATAACATGCTCCTTCATTTTTGTAATCGCTACCACCACTGTAGCATATCTAAGAAATCAATGCAAGAAAGAAGGGTAAATAGAAAGAGATTTTAGATTCTTTACTTTTAGGATGATGAGCTGAAAGTAGTTTTAGAAACGAAAAAGAGCATTTCGCTCTTTCTTCCTTCTATTTATATTAGTTTTTTGCTTCTTTCTTTTGGAAAGTGGTTTGGTAATTTACTTTAATCGTTACTGTCATGTGAGAGTCCTCGTTTCTTTTTGATGACTCTAGTATAAGGGCCAAACCTGAAAGCTAGCTTAAGATTTCCTTAGAGAAAGCTTATACTCAATGAAAATCAAAGAGCAAACTAGGAAACTAGCCGCAGGCTGTACTTGAGTACGGCAAGGCGACGTTGACGTGGTTTGAATTTGATTTTCGAAGAGTATTAATCTAAATGTTCTTTCTTTTCCAGATGAAGGGCAATCATGCGCCATTCCGGATCCTCTTGCCAACCTTCGATAGAACTAATGTAGCTAGCAACCTTTCTGGCTTCTTCTAAAATCGGAAAATCTTCGATAATATCAGCTACTTGGAACTCTGGAAGACCTGACTGTCTGGTTCCAAAAATTTCACCTGAACCACGCATTTTCAAATCTTCCTCCGCAAGGACAAATCCATTGGTGGTTTCTGTCATGATGCGCATGCGGTCTTTCCCAGAATCCGTCTTGGGATTGGCAATGAGAACAGCATAGGACTGCTTGTCTCCCCGACCGACACGACCTCTGAGCTGGTGAAGTTGGCTAAGCCCGAAGCGATCGGCATCCATGATAATCATAACTGCCGCATTTGGAACATTAACCCCAACCTCGATAACCGTTGTCGAAACCAGAATATCTGTTTTTCGCTCTTTGAACTCCTGCATTATCTGGTCTTTTTCGTCACTCTTCATCTTACCATGTAGAAGAGCCACTTCTGCCTTACCAGCAAAATGAGCCGTCAATTCCTCTGATAAGGCAATGGCATTTTTCAAATCCAGAGCTTCTGATTCTTCAATCAAGGGAGAGATGACATAGGCTTGAGAACCTTTTTGAATTTCCCCCTCTAACCAAGTCAAAACCTGAGGTAGTTGCTCATGCTTGATCCAACGCGTCACAATAGGCTTCCGCCCTGCTGGCATCTGGTCAATAATGGAAACATCCATATCGCCAAAGGCTGTGATAGCCAGCGTCCGTGGAATCGGAGTCGCTGTCATCATGAGGACATCTGGGTTGTCGCCTTTTTCCCGTAATATGCGCCTTTGCCCCACACCAAAACGGTGCTGCTCATCTATGATAATCAAGCCCAGGCGAGCATAATCCACCCCATCCTGAATCAGAGCGTGGGTTCCGATAATCAAATCAGCCTCACCCTTGGCAATAGTCTCCAAGACTTCTCTCTTTTCTGCAACTTTCAAGGAACCTGTCAAAAGAGCCAGTTTCAAGTCTGGAAAGAGGTTCTGTAAACTCTCAAAATGTTGCTCTGCAAGGATTTCTGTTGGCACCATGAGAGCAGCCTGATAGCCAGCTGTCACCGCCGCAAACATGGCCAAGCCAGCGACTACCGTTTTTCCGCTCCCCACATCTCCTTGTAGGAGACGATTCATGTGGTGGTCCGACTTCATATCGGTTAAAATTTCCTGCAAACTCTTTTCCTGAGCTTGAGTCAAGGCAAAAGGCAAGCTTTCTTTGACTGCTGTCACTTTTTCCTTAGACCAGTCCAGGACCAGACCACTTCCCTGAACTCTATTTTCAGACTTAAGCGTCTGCAATTGCATTTGGAAATAAAAGAGTTCCTCAAATTTGATACGTCGAAGGGCTTGCTTGTATTCAGCCAAATCCTTAGGAAAGTGCATAGCACGAACGGCCTGACAACGGGACATGAGTTTGTATTTATCCAGCAAAGACTGGGGAAGATTTTCCTCAATCAAGAGGTCCAGTCCCTGATCAAAGGCTGACTTGATAACCTTGACCAAACTAGCCTGACTGATTCCCTGAGCCAGACGATAGACAGGCTGGAGGTCATCTTCCACCTGAGCTAAGACCTTCATCCCAGTCAGACTAGCCTTGGCGCGGTCCCATTTCCCAAAGACAGCAAGGGTTGCTCCCAACTCTATCTTATCAGCCAGATAGGGCTGGTTAAAGAAATTCACTGCAAAAACGACTTCTCCCTGCTTGAGACTAAAACGCAGGCGATTGCGCTTGAAACCATAATACTGGACACTGGCAGGAGTCACGACTTGACCAGAAAGAACCGCCTTTTCACCATCTTCCAGTTCCAGCACCTGCTTGGTTTTGAAGTCTTCATAACGGAAAGGAAAGTAGAGCAAGAGGTCTTGCAAGTTTTCAATTCCTAGTTTGGCGTATTTTTCTGCTGACTTTGGTCCCACACCAGGTAAGACATGCAAGGGTTGATATAGATTCATGCTCCACTCCTTTCTTTTCTAATGATATTCTCTCGGAATGCGATCGCTGAGGAGACAAACCACCTCATAGTTAATAGTGCCACGGTAGGTCGCTACCTGAGTAGCTGTGATTTCCTTGTCACCGTTGCTGCCGATCAAGGTTACTTTTGTTCCTAGCGGATAAAGTTTAGGCAAACGAATAGTGATTTGGTCCATAGAAACCCGTCCAACGATTGGGCATGCTTGCCCATCTACCAAGACAGAGAAATTCTGCATGTCTCGTGTCCAACCATCCGCATAGCCGATTGGAACAGTCGCGATGACTTGCTCGCTATCTGCCTGATAGGTCGCTCCATAGCCCATACAAGCCCCAGATGGAACTGTCTTGACATGAACCAGGGCAGATTCCAAGGTCAAGGCTGGTTTCAAGTTATAGGGTAAGTCCAAGACCTCTCCACTCGGATTGAGACCATACATGGCATCTCCCATACGGACCGCATTGAAAATGGTATCTGCATGCCAAAGAGTCGTTGCCGAGTTGCTGGCATGAACCAGTTCTGGAACTTCTTTCATACTGGCCAAAATAGTTTTAAACCGTTCTAACTGGGCATTAAAGTAGGTATCTGATACTTCATCTGCAGTCGCAAAATGGGTAAAAATCCCTTCAACACGAGCACCATGTTGTTGAAGCAAGTCTTGAGCTTGATCAGCCTCACCAGCCTCTCGAAAACCGATCCGTCCCATTCCTGAATCAATCTTGAGGTGAACTGTTAAACCTGATAGGTCTTCTTCCTTATCTAAGAGTGCTTGAATCCACTCCAACCCAGCCACTGTCAAGGTGATGTCATATTCTTTAGCTAGAGCAACAGCTTCGATGTCAGAAACTCCTAAAATGAGGATTTTCTTGTTGAGTCCAGCTTGTCTAAGTTCAATAGCTTCATCGATATTCGAAACGCAAAAACCATCAACATCATCTTGAATAGCCGTCGCAACAGCAACAGCCCCATGCCCATAAGCATTGGCCTTGACCACTGCAAATTTGAGCGTTCCTTCAGGGATATGAGCCCCCATTTGCTGAATATTATGTCGAATAGCTCCTAGATGAATCAGAGCCTTGGTTGATCTATGTGGACTAGCTTTCATGATTTTCCTCCAAAATGACACTGGCTGTCACAAACTGATCTGTATGGCTGATAGACAGCCAAATCTTTCCTGAAAATGGTGACTGACTAAAATAAGGCGCCCCGCGTTCATTATTCAAGACTTCCAAATCCTGAAAAGCGAGCTTGCCAATGCCCGTTCCCATAGCCTTGGAAAAGGCCTCCTTAGCCGACCAGCGACCAGCCAAATATTCGATTTGCCTGCGCCCTTTAAGACTGTTAAACCGCTCCATTTCCTTAGCTGTCAGCACGCGCTTAGCAAAGCCTTCATGTCGTGTAACTGCGCTTTTTATAGAAGCCAATTCTTCAATGTCAATTCCGTGTCCAACTATCATTCTCATCAAAAGGAGTTGAGATTCCCCCAACTCCATCCTTTTCACTTATTTTGTCAAGGTAGCATAGATTTCTTCTACCAAAGCCTCTGTATTTTCCCAACCCAAGCAAGGATCCGTAATAGAGCAACCAAAGACCTCTGGTTGGTTTTGACGACCATCTGCTAGGTAAGATTCAATCATAAATCCTCGAACCGTCTTTTTGATTTTCTCATTCCAGTCACGATTTTGCAAGGTCTGGCGAACAATTCGAATCTGCTCCATATATTGCTTGCCTGAGTTATCATGGTTGGTATCAATGAGGATAAAGGGATTTTCAAGTCCCATGGCTTCATAGCGCTCAATGGCATTTAGCAGTGTTTCATAGTAAAAGTTAGGCTCATTTTTTCCATATTCATTGACTGCGCCACGAAGGATGACGTGGGCCAAGGGATTTCCTGAAGTCTCAACTTCTTGACCATGGAAGAGGAAGGTTTGTTTGTTTTGAGCGGCATAGATACCGTTAAACATAACCCCAAGATTTCCTGAGGTTGGATTTTTCATCCCGACTGGTGCATCAATTCCTGAAGCTACAAAGCGGTGCTCTTGGTCTTCTACAGAACGAGCACCCACAGCATGGTAGCTGACCAAATCATCTACCAAGACCAGATTTGACGGATAAAGCATCTCATCTGCCGTTGTCAAACCAGTCTCTGTAATCACGCGGTAATGCAACTGGCGAACAGCCTGCAAGCCGTTAATTAAACTTGGAGCCTTAGAGGTATCTGGCTGGTGAACCAAACCTTTATAGCCGTCTCCGTTGGTGCGAGGTTTAGCTGTATAAACACGCATAACCATGAAAATCTTGTCCGCCACCTTCTTTTGCAAGGCAGATAAACGACGGGCATATTCCAAGACAGCCTCTTCATTATCAGAAGAGCAAGGACCAATCACCAAAAGGATCCGGTCATCTTCTCCTGAAATGATGTCTGCCATTTCTCTATCACGACGCTCCTTTAGTCGCAAGGCTTCCGCAGACAATTGGGTTTCTGCCTTGATTGCTTCAATATCGATTTCTTGACCTTTTTCAATAAATGCCATCTTATTCTCCTAACGTTTGGTAGATTTCTCTGACGAGGACTTCCGTATTTTCCCAGCCAAGGCAAGGGTCTGTGATAGACTTGCCAAATACTTCTGGTTCGTTTTGACGGCCGTCTTCTAGATAAGACTCAATCATAAAGCCACGAACGTACTGCTTGATTTTTTCATTCCAATCACGATTGATTAAGGTCTGGCGGACAATTCGAATCTGGTCCATATATTGCTTGCCAGAATTGTCATGATTGGTATCCACGATGATAAAGGGATTTTCCAAGCCCATTTTCTCATATTGGGCAATGGTATCCATCAAATTATCATAGTAGTAGTTAGGAATATTCTTACCATACTCATTGATCGCTCCACGAAGAATGGCGTGCGAAAGCGGGTTTCCCGTTGTTTCCACTTCTTTTCCTAGGAAAAGGAAACTCTGTTTGTTTTGAGCAGCATAAATCCCATTAAACATAACATTGAGATTTCCAGATGTTGGATTTTTAAAGCCAGTCGCGAAATCTGCCCCACTTGCCACAAAGCGGTGTTGCTGGTCTTCAACTGAACGAGCACCAACTGCCATGTAAGAAATCAAATCATCTACAAGCGGAAGATTTTCAGGATAAAGCATTTCATCAGCTGTTGTCATACCTGTTTCTGTGATAACACGATAGTGAAGATGGCGCACGGCTTTAATTCCGTTGATGAGGCTAGGGGCTTCTGTCGCATTAGGCTGGTGAATCAAGCCCTTATAGCCATCTCCGTTGGTACGGGGTTTAGCAGTATAAACACGCATAACCATAAAAATACGGTCTGCCACTTCTTCTTGCAAAGCTGCCAAACGCTTAGCGTACTCAAGAACAGCTTCTTCATTGTCAGATGAGCATGGCCCGATTACCAAGAGAATCCGCTGGTCTTCTCCACGTATAATGGCTTCTAGCTCTTTATCGCGCTGTGATTTTCTCTCCAAAGCTTGGCCTTCTAATTTTGACAAGGCACGAACTTCTTCAATATTAATTTTAGGACTTTTTGCTGTAAATACCATAACTCATCTCCTTATAAATCAAACGGATACCAAGTAAAAATTTACTTTTCACAAGGTATCCGCCTCTAAACTATCTCATTTTATTGTCTTTTACCGTGACAGTTTTTAAACTTCTTACCAGAACCACATGGGCAAAGTTCATTCCGTCCAATCTGGCTCAAATCCAAATCTTCTGGTATATTTGCTTGGTGGGCAGCGATATTACGAGTCGCTGTTGTACTGATATGGTGTTCTGCTTGTGGTCTTTCTTGTTCATGAATTTGTGCTTTCATCATCAAGCGTGTCACATCAAACTCAATCGAACCAATCATGTCATTAAACATACGGAAACCTTCTGCCTGATACTCAACAACAGGATTGTTCTGAGCATAGCCACGAAGTCCAACCGCGTTACGCAATTGATCAAGGGCATCGATATGATCTGTCCACTTGTTATCCACCACTCGTAGAATCAAGACTTTTTGGAATTCTTTAACTGCTTCTTCATCGCGTAGTTTTGAAACCTGACTATCGTAAACCTGCAAGGCACGTTGGAAGAGTTCTTCCTTAATTTCCTTATCAGACAAGCCTGACAAATCTTCCATCGTAATAGAATCTTCTGGAAGCAAGTTGTACTTAGCAAAGTTCAAAATTGCTTCGAGTTTTTCATCTTGTTTGGCACGCGCATGACCATCAACGACACGACCAATCGTGCGTTTGATCATTGACTGAATTTCAGGTGCCAAATCACGGTCTGCAGTGATAACATCGTAACGTTGAGCGTAGATAATCTCACGTTGTTCACGCATGACGTCATCGTATTGAAGGACTTGTTTACGAGTATCGTAGTTATTTCCTTCGACACGTTTTTGCGCTGCCTCAACCTGACGTGTCAACATACGAGACTCAATGGCCTCTTCAGACATGTTCAAGCGTTCAAAGATTCCTTTCAAGCGTTCAGAACCAAAACGTTTCATCAAATCATCTTCAAGAGATAGGTAGAATTGTGACTCACCTGGGTCTCCTTGACGACCTGAACGTCCACGAAGCTGATTATCGATACGACGGCTTTCATGGCGTTCTGTACCAATAACACAAAGTCCTCCAAGTTCGCGAACTCCTTCACCAAGCTTGATGTCGGTACCACGACCAGCCATGTTAGTCGCAATGGTAACAGCACCACGTTGACCAGCATTCATGATGATTTGGGCTTCTTTATAGTGGTTTTTGGCATTCAAAACTTCGTGAGGAACGCCAGCTGCAACCAACTTCTTAGAAATGTAGTCACTGGTTTCAACCGCTACTGTACCAACCAAGACAGGCTGACCTTTTTGGTAACGAGCCTTAACGTCTTCGACAACCGCCTTAAACTTAGCCTCGATACTTGCATAAAGAAGGTCTGAGTGGTCAATACGCTGAACAGGACGGTTTGTTGGGATTGGAATAACACGAATATTGTAAATTTCACGGAATTCTTCTTCCTCAGTCTTACCTGTACCCGTCATACCAGACAATTTCTTGTACATACGGAAAAGGTTTTGGTAAGTGATTGAGGCAGATGTCTTGGTTTCATCCTGAATTGGCACACCTTCTTTAGCTTCAATAGCTTGGTGCAATCCATCAGAATAACGACGACCTTCCATGGTACGACCTGTAAATTGGTCAACGATCAAGATTTCTTGTTCTTCGCTCACCACATAGTCAATATCGAGAAGCATGATGTAGTTAGCACGAAGGGCGTTATCGATAAAGTGAGTCAGAGCTACGTTTTCGATATCATAGAGGTTTTCAAGCTTGAAGTAGCTTTCAGCCTTGTCAATCCCTGAATCAGACAAACCAATAGTTTTAGACTGCACATCGATGATGTAGTCGTCTTTGTCCAAAGATTTCACATAGTGGTCTGCCATGTGGTAGAGCTGACTAGTTTCAACCGCATTAGCACCTGATACGATCAAAGGTGTACGCGCCTCATCAATCAAGATTGAGTCAACCTCATCGACCAAGGCATAGTTAAGCGGACGTTGTACCATGTTTTCAGCGCGAACGACCATGTTATCACGAAGGTAGTCAAATCCGATTTCTGAGTTGGTTGAGTAGGTAATATCACACTCATAGGCTTCTTTTTTCTCCATTGGAGATTTGGCAGCCAAGTTAATCCCTACTGACAAGCCAAGCCATGAGTACAATTCACCCATTTCAGTCGCGTCACGTTCTGACAGGTATTCATTGACCGTAACTACGTGAACCCCTTTACCTGAAAGGGCATTGAGGTATACCGGCATGGTCGCAGTCAAGGTTTTTCCTTCCCCTGTACGCATCTCTGGCACGTCACCATGGTGAAGAACGATTCCCCCCATGACCTGAACCTTATATGGGAAGAGACCTAGGACACGTTTAGCACCTTCACGGACAACCGCAAATGCTTCATAAAGCAACGAATCCAGTGATTCTCCATTTTGATAACGTTCTTTAAATTCAACTGTTTTTGCTTTTAGTTGGTCATCTGTCAAAGCAGCCATTTGGTCTTCGTATTTGAAAACCTTGTCAGCCATCTTTTCCAGACGACGGATTTCTCCTTTATCATTTTCGATAATTGTTTTTAAAATATTAGCCATGTTTTTCCTTACTTTAAATTCCGAATATTTTAGAATGTTCTTTTAATTTTAGCACAATTACTGATTATTTTCAAGGAAGAATCCCCATTTTGAAAAGGAAAAAGAGGCTAGTTTCCAAGCTAACCTCTCTGACTTTTATGATACTTTAATTGCCAAAAATTGGCAAAAGAGCAAATAGGATAAATAGATTAATCCAAAGAGAAAGACAACAGATAAGTCCAAAAACAAAGAGACTGACTCTCTTGGACAGCAAGGCCGTCAAAATGGACAGAATTCCAAAAACTAGCAAGATTTTCTGCATAACGAAGATGTCAATCGTTATCCCCAGAATCGGACTGCCCCAAGGAAGAAAGAAGAAAGCAATCCAGATCAACAGAACTAAACCAATATAGACCTTGGAATAACGTGTAATAAATGGTTTTAGACGTGTCATAAGCCACCTCCTATAAACAAAACCCATATAAATCAATGCCTTCCACTTTTAGACTTCCCTAGTTCCCGTCTCAAGCGAAACATTTTTTTGAAACAGGAATAAGTTAACCAATTCAGACCAATAGCTAGCAGAAGAAAAAGAAACCAAATGCCCCAAGACTTGATGTCTGCCACATTTCTCAATAGGATATTGAAAAACAAGACTGAAAAAACTGTCCAAGCAAGGCTAAAAAGAGCATAGAGGGTGATGTAAATCCAGTAAAAATAGTAAAAAATTGGGAAAAATTTACTATCTCTGTTGGCCTTTTCAATCCAGCTGAAAAAGTAAAAACAGGGTAATAAGATTAACAATTTAAACAAATGTTCCATCATCAACACCTCTTTTTGATAGCGCTTTCTTCAACTTCATTTTATCAAAAAAATCTGGAAATGTCATTCCAGATTCTGCTTTTTTATTTACGTTTTCTTGCGATGAGATGAATCGGTGTTCCTTCAAAGACAAAGGCCTTGCGGATTTGATTTTCCAAGAAACGCAGGTAAGAAAAGTGCATGAGTTCTTCTTCGTTGACAAAGATAACAAAGGTCGGTGGTTTGGTTGCCACTTGAGTCGCATAGAAAATCTTAAGTCGTTTTCCTTTGTCTGTCGGTGTTGGGTTGATGGCAATGGCATCCATGATAACATCGTTCAAGACAGCTGATGGAATACGTGTATTTTGACTTTCACTGATTTGCTTAATCATCTCAGGAAGTTTGTGGAGACGTTGCTTGGTCAAAGCGGATACAAAGATAATCGGTGCGTAAGGCAGGTATTGGAACTGCTCACGAATATCTTCTTCCCAGTTTTTCATAGTGTGGTTGTCTTTTTCAAGAGTATCCCACTTGTTGACCACGATAATCATCCCTTTACCAGCTTCATGGGCAAATCCTGCGATACGCTTGTCGTATTCACGAATGCCTTCTTCCGCATTAATGACCATTAAGACCACATCTGAACGGTCAATAGCACGCATGGCACGCATGACAGAGTATTTCTCAGTATTTTCATAAACCTTACCAGACTTACGCATACCAGCCGTATCAATCATGGTAAACTCTTGACCATCTGTATCTGTAAAGTGTGTATCGATGGCGTCACGAGTTGTTCCAGCAACGGGACTAGCAATGACACGGTCTTCTCCCAAGATAGCATTGATCAAGCTTGATTTTCCAACATTAGGACGACCAATCAAGCTAAACTTAATCACATCTGGATTTTCTTCTTCATATTCATTTGGAAGATTTTCTACGATGGCGTCTAGCACATCCCCTGTACCAATACCATGGACAGATGAGATAGGCAGTGGTTCACCCAAACCGAGAGCATAGAAATCATAGATATCATTTCGCATCTCAGGGTTATCCACCTTGTTAACCGCAAGAATAACTGGTTTGTGGGTCTTATAAAGCTTACGAGCTACGTATTCATCTGCATCAGTAATTCCTTCCTTACCAGACACGACAAAGACGATAACATCTGCTTCTTCCATGGCAATTTCTGCCTGGTGCTTGATTTGTTCCATGAAAGGAGCATCGACATCATCGATTCCTCCCGTATCAATCATGCTAAAGGAACGATTGAGCCACTCACCCGTTGCATAGATACGGTCACGTGTCACTCCTTCGACATCTTCTACAATGGAGATTCGCTCACCAGCGATCCGATTAAATAGGGTTGATTTCCCAACATTGGGACGTCCTACAATGGCAATAGTTGGTAGGGCCATAATTTCTCACTTTCTACAATAACTTCTTCTGTTCAAGATTTTTTCTAGTTGAGCTTGGTTCAGCTTGACCAAACTGTTCTGCTAGGCGCTGACTCCAGCTTGTGGTTGCACGCGCTCCAGCATAGTCCGCCTGTACACGGTCATAAGCTTCGATTGCATCAGTTGACTGTTCTTGATATTCTTCCTCAAACACCACTTGATTCAATGGCAAGCGAGGTTTGACTTCATGTTCTTCATTTGGTAGTCCTAGTGCCATCCCAAAGACAGGATAGGTGTAGTCAGGCAAATTAAAGAGTTCTGCTACTTCTTCTGACTTGTACTGCACCAAGCCAATAATGACACCACCATAGCCCAAGCTTTCAGCTGCCAGCAAGGCATTTTGACCTGCAAGGGCCGCATCGACCGAACTAATCAAGAGACCTTCCACACCTTGGGGTTGGAAGGTATCCGTATGGAGTCGTGCTCCCTTTTCTGCTCGGTTCAAATCTCCGACAAAGAGAAGAAAAACAGCAGACTGGCGAATGGCTTCTTGAGGCACCAATTCATACAAGGCATCTTTCTTTTCGTGACTTCGTACCACAATCACAGAGTAGGATTGGAAATTCTTCCAAGACGAGGCCATTTGCGCTGCTGCCAGGATTTCAGTCAAGTCTTCCTGAGGAAGGGCTTGCTCCTTAAATCTTCGAACAGACTTATGAGCTTTCATCAATTTAATCGTTTCTGTCATCGACGGTTTACTCCTTCTAAACGAGTCTCCTCAGCCAAATAACGGATGCGTTCCATGACGCGTCTGGCTTCCCAGGTTTCGTTATCTCCTTTCTTCACTTTAGCAAAATGCTGCTCCAAATCTTCAAAATTGAAGTTGGAGGTGAAAAAGGTCGGTAAATTTTCCTGCATCCGATATTGGAGAATGACTTGCAGGATTTCATCCCGCACCCAAGCTGTTGATTGCTCAGCACCAATATCATCTAAAATCAGGACTTCAGAAAGCTTAATCTCATCCACCAAGGTCTTAACATTGCCATCACTGATGGCATTTTTGGCATCAATGACAAAGCTAGGATAGTGGAGAAGAGTGGATGAAACACCACGTTTTTCTGATAAATCATGAGCCAAGGCAGCCACCATGAAACTTTTACCCACACCAAAGTCTCCATATAAATAAAGACCTTTTCGAATAGCTGGATATTGCTCCACGAAGGCTAATAGTTTTTCAAAAACTGGCAAGCGTCCCAAATCATCCAAATCTACTTGAGCTAAGCTAGCTTTCTTGAGACTGGCTGGCAGATTGATTAACTTGAGACGGTTCTTAATAGCCGCTTCTTTTTCAGCCGCTATTAGTTCAGGAGTTTCTTCGTAAGAAACATCCGCATAACCATGATTCATAACCAAAATCGGCTTGTAGCCTTTGGCAATATAATCCATATCCCCACGGAGAAACTTGTCACGCTCGGTGATGTACTGATTAAACTTGGAGATACTGCGATTTAATTCCTCTGGAGTCAAGGATTCTTGCTGGATAAAGGCCGCAACATCAGGGTCCTTCATGATTTTCTGGACCAAATCTTGATAATGAAAACGGCTAGGTTGACGTTTGAGTACGTCTCCGACACTTTCCATCTAATCTCCTCCTTTTTCTAATCGAGCTAATAGTTCTTGTTTCTTACGTTCTAGTTCCAGACGAGTTTCCTCGCTGGTTTCATTTTTATAATCTGGATTGCTCCACTTGGGTACATTGGACTTGGTAGGACTGGGTTTACTGCCTTTTTGAGCCTGACTCTTCTGCCCACGCTCACGGATCCGAAGAACTGCCTCTTCTGCCGAATGAATCTTTTGATAGGCATAGTCATTGGCTACCTTCATGGCATATTTCTCATTGATATTTGCCGAATCCACCTTATTAAAGGTCAACAAGAGAATGATATTGATGACTTCGTCCAGCAAGCCCAAGCCAGCCATCTGTTGCAAGAGTTCTCTTTCTGTTTGGGTAATGGTTCCCTTACGTGTTTGCTTGATTTCTGCCAAGAACTGCAAGGCAGTTTTACTTTTGGCTTCTTTGATAATGGTTGCTTCCTTAGGACTAAAGTCATAGGAAACAGGTTTTTGAGCGATTTTTTCCCGCATGCGTTTGGTTGAAATAACCTGGGAAACAGCTGTTGACTTAGCCAATTGATAAGTCTCAAACCAAGTCCATTTCTTCTCCTCAGCAATGGCAAAGAGGTTTAAGACGTCGGACTGCTCATCCGCAAAACGAAGCCCATCTCGAGCCATAAGCTGACGAAAATGGTCTAAGTCAAAATCGTTGGCCACTCTCTTCTTGAGACCAAGGTCTTCTTGACTTCCCAGTTCTGCCAAGTCTGGAAAGACTTGGTTGAGTGAGACAGGTATTTCTTCACCATCAGCACTCTCAACTCTCAAATCCTCCACAGCGGCATCGCCAATTTTTTTCTCCAAGAGTCTACGATAAACAGGATGTTCCAAGAAATCCTGACTTGAAAGAGGAGCATGGAGGGCTAGCTGATAAACATCCCCCTTTTGATAGAGGGTTAAAAGATTGAAAGCAGATAGGATTTTCAAGGATTTTATCAATCTATCCATTCCAAAGTTAAGATGGTTGAGAATACTTGAAAAGAGGTATTCCTTTCTACCATTATCCCAAAAACTGATTGTATAAAGATAAAGGCTCAGTGCCTCCTGACCGATAATCGGGAGGTAGCACTGTACCAGAGATGAGGTATCTTGCGACACCCGATTATTCTTTAGATAAGAAAAACGGTCAATTGGCTTCATTTATCTTTCCTTTTTCTTTTTAGAGGACTGGGTGATTTGTTGGAGCAAGCTCTCTAACTCACTAACATCCTTAAAACTACGATAGACACTGGCAAAACGAACATAGGTAATCTCATCCAACTCAGCCAACTCCTCCATGACGAGTGAACCAATGTCCTCACTTTGAATTTCATTTTCATTTCGACCACGGAGTTTCTGTTCGATACGATTGACTACCATGTTGATTTCATCACTTGACACAGGACGTTTCTGGGCTGAGCGGATAATTCCATTAAAGATTTTATCTCTGGAGAATTGTTCCCGCGTGCCATCTTTTTTAACAACCACTAAGGTTCTTTCTTCTACTCGTTCGTAGGTTGTAAAACGGTGCTGGCATTCATCGCACTCACGTCTTCTACGAATGGTATTCCCTTCTTCTGCTTGGCGACTATCGATAACACTTGACTTGGTAGCCCCACATTTTGGACAACGCATCCTTTCCCTCCTTATCGTTTTCTTTTCATTATACCATTTTTTAAACGATTCCCAAAACAATTCTTCTTTTTGCTTGACAAGTTTTTTGTTTTGTTGTATTATTTAATTAAGACAAAAGGATAAAAGAAAGGAGACCAAGATGTCCTGGACATTTGACAACAAAAAACCCATCTATCTACAGATTATGGAGAAAATCAAGCTTCAGATTGTTTCCCATACACTGGAACCCAATCAACAACTTCCAACCGTGAGAGAGCTAGCTAGCAAGGCCGGTGTCAATCCCAACACCATCCAAAGAGCCTTGTCAGACCTTGAACGAGAAGGATTTGTCTACAGCAAGCGCACAACTGGACGATTTGTGACTGAGGATAAGGAACTGATCGCCCAATCGCGCAAACAACTATCCGAAGAAGAATTGGAACACTTCGTTTCCTCCATGACCCACTTTGGCTATGAAAAAGAAGAACTACCAGGCGTAGTCGGCGATTATATTAAAGGAGTTTAAGCCTATGTCATTACTAGCATTTGAAAATGTATCCAAATCATATGGAGCAACCCCAGCCCTTGAAAATGTTTCTCTTGACATCCCAGCTGGAAAAATTGTTGGTCTCCTTGGCCCAAACGGCTCAGGAAAAACAACCTTGATTAAACTAATCAATGGCCTCTTACAACCAGATCAAGGACGCGTCCTTATCAACGATATGGACCCAAGCCCAGCAACCAAGGCTATCGTAGCTTATTTGCCAGATACGACCTATCTCAATGAGCAAATGAAGGTCAAAGAAGCCCTAACCTACTTCAAGACCTTCTATAAAGATTTCAATCTTGAACGCGCCCATCATCTACTTGCAGACTTGGGCATTGATGAAAATAGTCGTCTCAAGAAACTATCAAAAGGAAACAAGGAAAAGGTACAACTGATTTTGGTTATGAGCCGTGATGCTCGTCTCTATGTTCTGGACGAACCCATTGGTGGGGTGGATCCAGCAGCCCGTGAGTATATCCTCAATACTATTATCAACAACTACTCCCCAACTTCTACCGTTTTGATTTCTACCCACTTGATTTCTGATATCGAGCCAATCTTGGATGAAATTGTCTTCCTAAAGGATGGAAAAGTCGTCCGTCAAGGCAATGTAGATGATATTCGCTATGAGTCAGGTGAATCCATTGACCAACTCTTCCGTCAGGAATTTAAGGCCTAAGCAAAGGAGATTATTATGTTTTGGAATTTAGTTCGCTACGAATTTAAAAATGTTAACAAGTGGTATTTAGCCCTCTACGTTGCCGTGCTCTTCCTTTCTGCCCTTATCGGGATACAGACACAAGGCTTTAAAAATCTACCTTATCAAGAAAGTCAGGCTACTATGCTACTTTTTCTATCTACAGTCTTTGGTGGCTTGATGATTACACTGGGTATTTCTACCATTTTCTTGATTATTAAACGCTTCAAAGGTAGTGTCTATGACCGCCAAGGCTATCTGACTTTGACCTTGCCAGTGTCTGAACACTATATCATCACAGCTAAACTAGTCGGTGCCTTTATCTGGTCTATTGTCAGCACTGCTGTACTAGCTCTAAGTGCTTTTATTGTTCTGACTCTAACAGCTCCTGATTGGTTTGCAACTTCTGACTTGATTCCATTTATAGAAACACACCTCCCTCAACTCTCTCTTATGGGGGTATCCTTCCTACTAAATACCATTTCTGGAATCCTCTGCATCTACTTGGCAATTTCCATTGGACAGCTGTTCAATGAATACCGTACTGCACTGTCAATTGTAGCCTACATTGGTATCCAAATCGTCGTTGGCTTTATTGAACTCTTCTATCGTTCTAACCCTGGTTTCTACTTCCCATCAACCACTGGAGGAGCTGATCAGTTCCAGATGGGCATTATCATGACTATTCTGGAAGAAGTTATTCTTATAGCCATCTACTATCTAGGAACTTATCACATCTTGAAAAACAAGGTTAATTTGCAATAAAAAATGCCCAGCTAAAAAGCTGGGTTTTGATTTAACTCAATATCAAACTAGCTACAATGGGGCTGACAAAGACATAGAGAATACCGGTGACACCGATAGCCAAACCACCCATAGCTCCTGCTACAGAACCGTATCGGAAGGCTGTTCCCGTTCCGACTGCATGGCCTGTTCCTCCAAGGGAAAGACCAACAGCTACTGGATCATCTATTTTCAACCACTTCAAAAGGGTTGGGCCTATTACACTGGTTAAAATCCCAGTCGCCACTACAACCACCAAGGTCACAGTCGTCAAACCTTGCAATTTTTCTGTGATTCCCACTGCCATGGCGGTTGTCACTGACTTCGGAAAGAGAGAAATGGCTAGGAAAAAGTCCATGCCAAATATTTTCGCCACAAGGGCTGTGAAAGAGGTATTGACCACTACTGCTAGCAAACTACCAAAGAGAATACTCCGAGCATGGTGCTTCATCAAGTGAAAACTCTTATAAAGCGGAATCCCTAGAGCAACAGTCGATGGGACAATCAAGTTGTTCAGATAAACCCCACCTTGGTAGTAATCTTGGTAAGAAATCCCCGTCACTTTTAGAAAGATGATAATGAAAACAGCTGACAAAAGCAAGGGCGTTGTCAATGGATGGGGAAAACGTCTGTAAATCAGCATTCCCACTAGATAGGCTAAGATAGACAGGGCAAGCCCAAACAGGGGATTGGAAACAAATTCACTCATTTGGCATCTCCTTTCTCATAATCTCCCTCAAACCGTCGTTTGATAAACTGAACCACCAAGGCTATGAGGATAATATTGATGACTGCTGCAAAAAAGACAATCAAAACAATTGGCAAAAGATAGGGAGCAATCACATCAAACTTCTCCATGATTCCCACTGCTGGCGGCAAAAAGAGAATGGTCATATTGGCCAGCAAGAAATTCCCCACCATATTGACATGCCTGGTTCTCAGCCACTTGAATTGTAGGGCTAGAAAAAGAATAATCAAACCTATAATACTGCCTGGGATGGGCAAATGAAAGAAACTGGAAATCCCCTCTCCGATTAGAGAAATCACAAAGAGAATCATTAATTGAACATATAATTTCATCCTAAACTCCACGAAATAGACTTCTTGCATACCAGTTTACTCTTTTTTCAGAAAATTTCAAGGAAATGCACAAGGGATAATAAAAATTAGAAATAGAAAGGGCATACAAACAATTCTTGACTTGTGAAAACAGTGTAATTTAGGATAAAAGATTTCAGCGTCCTTCTTGCCAGCATTCTTGAAAAGTAGTATAATTATTGCATGCGCAATCATCTTGTGATACAGAGACTGTCCGTGAATGGACTTTCTTCTATTTACAATTCTAAAAAGAAAGGAGATACTATGACCTATTTGGAAAAATGGTTTGACTTCAATCGGCGTCAGAAAGAAATTGAAAGTCTCTTGGAAGAGACTATTGCCCAGCAGAGCGAGCAAAGTCTGACCTTGAAAGAGTTTTACTTGCTCTACTATCTGGACTTGGCTCAAGAAAAATCTCTACGCCAGATTGACCTGCCAGATAAACTTCATCTGAGCCCGAGCGCTGTTTCTCGGATGGTGGCTCGCTTGGAAGCCAAAAATTGCGGTCTACTTAGTCGCAGGTGTTGTGATCAAGATAGACGTTCTAGCTTTATCTGTCTGACAAGTGATGGGCAAAAGACACTGGCCACTCTACAAAAGGCTGTTGAAGAGAGCCTGGAAACTGGTTTGGATTTCTTGATTTAAGATGATTTTAGAAAAAAGTTGCGTGCGCAATCATTTTTCTTGACATTCTCTTTTACAAGGAGTAAAATAAAGTCATCATTAAACAAAGGAGTTTTTAAAATGATTGAAATTACCTATCTAGATGCCAGCAAGAACGAAAGAACTGTGACTTTCGAGTCTTATGAAGATTTTGATCGTTCACAACAAGCTTGCCTTATCGGCGTCGCAGACTACTACCCTGTCCAAAAATTAACTTACAACGGTCATGATTTGGACTACCATGGGACTTATGGAGATGTCTTCTTCTATCTCATGAAACAAGATTTAAGCCAATATAACTAAAAAAAGGAGAAATACAATGGCAAAAGCAATTACAGATGCAACATTCGAACAAGAAACAAAAGACGGTTTGGTCTTGGTAGACTTCTGGGCAACTTGGTGTGGTCCATGTCGTATGCAAGGTCCAATCTTGGACAAATTGTCTGAAGAACTTTCAGAAGATGTTTTGAAAATCGTTAAAATGGACGTTGATGAAAACCCAAACACAGCTCGTGCTTTTGGAATCATGTCTATCCCAACTCTTCTCTTCAAAAAAGACGGCCAAGTTGTCAAACAAGTTGCTGGTGTTCACACAGCAGACCAAATCAAGGCCATCGTTGCTGAATTGAGCTAATCACATTAGAGACCAAGTACTTTCTTTGGTCTCTTTTTTCTTGCCCTTTGCCATTTTTCAAAAAATATGCTAGACTGTATGTAGAATATTACGATGTTTGGGACATGCCATCGCTAAAAAAAACCTCTACTTGGTATTTTTTAGCTCCCTCAAGGGAGCTTTTTGCGTGCTCTGAACATTCCCCATTTTGGAAGGAGTACTATGAAACGTCAATCAGCCTTGGTCGTCTTTAGTGGCGGTCAAGATTCTACAACCTGCCTCTTTTGGGCTAAAGAACACTATGAAACCGTTGAAGCCGTCACCTTTGCCTACGGCCAACGCCATCACCTCGAAATTCAAGTTGCTGAAGAAATCGCCAAGGAACAGGGGATTCGTCATCACATCCTCGATATGTCTCTGCTGGGGCAAATCACTGAAAATGCCCTGACCTCTGATCTGGAGATTGAGCAAAAAGAGGGAGAGGTTCCCAATACCTTTGTTGACGGTCGCAACCACCTCTTTCTATCCTTTGCGGCAGTTCTTGCCAAACAACGGGGCATGAAAGATATCGTGACAGGTGTCTGTGAAACAGACTTCTCAGGCTACCCTGATTGTCGGGATGTCTTTGTCAAATCTCTTAATGTTACTCTCAACCTTGCCATGGATTACGACTTTGTTATCCAAACACCTCTCATGTGGCTAGACAAGGCTGAAACTTGGGAATTAGCCGACCAACTCGGTGCCTTTGACTATGTTCGTGAAAAGACCTTAACCTGCTACAACGGGATTATCGGAAGTGGCTGTGGAGATTGCCCAGCCTGCAACCTACGTCAGCATGGTCTAGATGTTTATCTCTCACAGAAAGGAGAGGCCTAATGTTTTTTGCACCCAAAGAAATCAAACAGGAAACCGGGGAGTCTCTTGTCTACAATCCTCACAGAACCTTGGTATCAAAAGAGTTTACCTTCGATGCTGCCCACCACCTCTTTCACTATGAGGGAAAATGCAAATCCCTTCATGGCCACACCTATCATCTACAGATTGCTGTCAGTGGATTTTTAGATGAACGAGGTATGACCTACGATTTCGGAGATATCAAAGCTATCTACAAAAACTACTTAGAATCCCACTTGGATCATCGTTATCTCAATGAAACCCTTCCCTATATGAATACGACTGCTGAAAATATGGTTTACTGGATTTTCCAAACCATGAATCAAGAGTTGCCAGACGAGCGCGGTCTCCGTTTGGAATACGTTCGCCTCTATGAGACTCCGACTGCCTTTGCGGAGTTTAGACGGGAGTGGTTAGATGACTAGGGAACGTGTCCTCAAACTACCAGTTTTGGAAATTTTTGGCCCAACCTTTCAAGGCGAAGGTCGTGCTATCGGGCAGAAAACCATGTTTGTCCGCACTGCTGGTTGCGACTACCACTGCGACTGGTGCGATTCTGCCTTTACTTGGGATGGCTCTGAAAAACCAACTCGCATGACAGCTGACGAGGTCATTGCTGCCTTGGATAAATTGGGGAGCTACGACTATGTAACCCTATCTGGGGGAAATCCTGCTATCCTAGCAGCCAATATGGCCGAATTGGTCACCAAGCTCAAGGAACGCGGTGTCACCCTTGCTGTCGAGACTCAAGGTTCTCGCTGGCAAAATTGGTTAAAAGACATCGACCAGGTCACTCTGAGCCCCAAACCTCCTTCATCCAAGATGGAAGTCAACTTTGAGACCTTGGACTTTATCGTTTCCCAACTTGATCCAGACAAGGTCACCTTTAAAATCCCTGTCTTTGATGATGCAGATTTGGCTTTTGCCAAAGGAATTCAAGAACGCTACCAACCAGATGTCCTCTTCTTATCGGCTGGAAATCCTGAGCCCAAGGCCACAGGCAATATTGTCCAAGATCAACTGGACCGTCTCAAAGAACTCTGGGAACGCATCGCTGCTGACGATAGCTGGGGCAATGTCCGCGTCCTTCCTCAACTCCATACCCTCCTCTACGACAACCAACGTGGTGTTTAAGATTAGAAAGAAAAAATCATGTCACAACAAGAAGAAATGAAAAACCTAAGCCTCCTCGGCAACAAAGAAACCAACTACATTTTCGAATATCAACCAGAAGTCCTCGAATCCTTTGACAATCGTCATGTGGAAAATGACTATTTTATCAAATTTAACTGCCCTGAATTTACCTCACTTTGCCCAATCACTGCTCAGCCAGACTTTGCAACTATCTATATTTCCTACATCCCTGACAAGCTCTGTGTCGAGTCAAAATCCCTCAAACTCTACCTCTTTAGTTACCGAAATCACGGAGATTTCCACGAAAACTGTATCAACACAATCGGGAAAGACTTAATCAACTTGCTAGAGCCACGCTATTTAGAAGTCTGGGGAAAATTTACTCCTCGCGGTGGCATCTCAATTGACCCCTACTACAACTACGGTAAGCCTGGAACTAAGTATGAAGGCTTGGCAGAACAACGCCTCTTCCAACACGACCTTTATCCAGAGAAAATTGACAACCGTTAAACTCATACGAAAAAGCCCTGTTCCTCAAAACGAGGAGCAAGGCTTTTTGAGTTTCAATTATTCTTCTGTTCCTAGGAAGTTTTTTGCAACGAGGGCTGCAAGAACTCCACCAACGATTGGCGCAAGGATGAAAATCCAAACTTGTTGAAGGGCTGCGCCACCTACCAAGACAGCTGGTGCCAAGCTACGAGCTGGGTTTACTGAAAGCCCAGTAATCTTCAATCCCACAAGAATCATCGCCATCAAGGACAAACCAATTACCAAACCAGCAATCGCGCCATTTCCCTTGCTTGCTGATGTCACAGTCATGATAACCAAGACAAACAAGAAAGTTGCGATGACTTCAAACAAGAAACCACCAAAGACAGTGACACCGTTTGCCAAGGCATTTTCACCAAGACTAGCAGTTGACATACCTGAGTTAGCCAAGAGGAAGAATACCGCGCCAGAAGCAATAAAAGCTCCAACAACCTGACCAAGGATGTAATTTACAAGCTCTGAAGATGACAAACGTTTGTTAACAAACATAGCAATCGAAACAGCCGGGTTCAAGTGAGCGCCTGAAACAGTTCCGATTGAGTAAGCTGCGACTACGATTGCCAAACCAAAGGCAAAAGCAATTCCAAGGTGTCCAAGACCATCAAGACCATTTCCAAAAACAACAGCTCCTGTTCCGATGAACACAAGCATGAACGTACCGATTAACTCAGCAACAAATTTTTTCATTTTCTTTCTCCTTTTTTCAAAAACTAGATACTAGTCTATCAAAAGAGGGAAAGTGTTTCAAGAAAATTGCTTGGAAATTTCGTATCAGTTGCAATACTGTTTTCAAAAATTGTATATTTTTAATGTATTGCAATTAGTTGTAAATCTCTATATTTGATGGTTATACTATACTGAATAAAATAGGAGTTTATATTAATCTTTTTAAAAAGCACAGAACTCTCTATTTAATCCATTCCCCATTGTAATTGACATGATATCCATCAGGTGTAGTTGTATTGACTGCTAAAGCACCAGAACTGTAAGCATAATACCATTTCCCTGAAACAGCGAACCATCCTGTTTGCATAGAGCCTGAGTTATTCAAATAGTACCATGAGCCACTTGATTTGACCCATCCTGTTTGCATATCCCCTGAACCACTGAGATAATACCACGAACTACCTGATTGAACCCATCCAGTCTGCATCCAGCCCGAGCGATCAAAATGATACCATTTTCCATTAATTAGTTCCCATCCATTGGATGTATAGGAACCATTGTTATGTCTATACCACCAACGACCAGATGATTGAATCCAACTTCCTTTGGAAGCAAGTCTTACTTTTAATGCTTCAGATACTTTGATGTATTCTTTCTTAGCATTTTCCTTTTTAACTTTTGCATTTTTTAGTTTAGCATTTGCATTTTCAAGTGCTTTTTTAAATTCCTCAAGCTTCTGTTTAGCGATCATCAAACTTTTTTTAGCTTCCTCGAGTTTTCTTGGAGCATTTTTGAGAGCAAGGACATGTTGTTTCGCCTTCAACAAATCATTTTTAGCATTGACTAATGACTGTTCCGCATTCTTACTAGCATGAGATTTATTATTTTTGATTGCTTTCAATCGATTTAATTGAGATTCTTGCTTCGAAAGTTCAGATTTAGCAATATTTAACGCAGTTTGTTGTTTACTCAACTCAGATTGAGCAGATTTTAAAACGTTTAACTTAGACTGATTTTGTTTTGTTAAGTCTGCAAGACGTTTTTTAGTTTTATCCAGATTTTTTTGATCTGTATTCAATGTTGTTTTAGCAATTGTAAGATTTTTGTTTAGCGATGAAATTTTATCCCTCATTAAAGTTTCTTCGTTTTTTTGTTTTCGATTGAAACTATCCAGAGCCTCTTTAGCTTTTATATAAGCTGGATTTTTAGGATGTGTGTTTTCATTCCAAACATAACGGAAAGTTGTCTTCGGTAAAAATTTTACACGTTTACCGTTAAAATAAAATTCACTATGGTCTGGATCACCATCTTTATTTTCTGCTCTGGCTAAAAAATATGAACTGCTTGGATTATAATAATAGGTCTTACCGTTATAAACATAGCTTCTTTTTTCAGATGGGCTAATCACTGTTGGTAATGTATCATAAACACCTTTCGCTTCACTAATAAAAGTCATTACACCATAATTTCCAAAAGTTGTTTTTTTACTTGACGATGCTCCAAGAGCAAATCCAGTTCCTGATGCAGCAAGCAAGGGAATTCTATGGCCATAGTTAAAAGTATTTGCTTCTTTCGGAGTTGATGCGCCATATAATGATGCATTACTATAATCATTAAAGTAAGATAGAAGCTCTTTATAAGCAAGTTCTTTTTCACTCAATCGACTCTTTTCTGGAACTGAACCAGCTGTAGCATTTTCTGTTGCATCCTTAAAACCAAAATCTTGATTTTTTAGTTTTGTATCATGTGACAGTTTATCATTTGCCACCATTTCATCTGCCCTAGCTTTTCCATATTTCAAAGCCTTTTCAGTCACAGGTGGCACTGGAATATCAATGCCATTTATTCTCCGCAACTCGATTAAGTAGTTACGAACGTATTCAGAAACTTTCTTATAATCAACCACATGAGGAGTATGGATATCATCCTTAGATTTTACAACAATTGTTTCTGTTCTTTCACCACTAAAATTCACATCTTCGTTCGCAGCAACATAATTGGTCTTACCATCTCTTCCTACGAAAGTTTTTTCATCAAGTGGAGGAGTCTTAGACTCACTTTCACTAACAGAATTTGATTTAATCTCATGAGAAACAGTTACTGTATGGAACTCATCCCCAGCAGATTTTAAATTCTTTTCAAGAGTAGAACGTGTCTTATTTCCTCTTTCTATAAGCGCTTTTCGTTCTTGCTCTGCTTTTGATACTGAATTAGTTAAAGAACTTACTTTATTTTGGTTCTCTTTCACTTTCGCATCCAATTTATCAGTTTCTTGTTGAATCTCGCGTAGTGTATTCCAATCAAAAGTTTTCTCTGCTTCTGTTACTTTATTTTGTGCTTTTTTTACATCAACTGCTCTCTGAGCAACTTGAGTTTTTGCCTTATTAACAACTGTTTCTTGTTTCTCAACACTTGCTTGGGCTTGTTTCTCATCTTTTTTTGCTTCTGACAATCTTTCTTCTGACTTCCGAACCGTTGTCTGTTTAGCAACAAGATCCTTTTCTGCATTTTTAATTTTTTCAGGACTAGCTTGTTTAGCAAATTCTTGTGCTTGTTTCAAAGCATCATCTGCTTTGTTCTTATTTGTCACAGTAGATGCATGCTCTTGTTGCATTTTATCAACAAGCTTCTGAGCATTTTTTTCTTCCTCAATTGTTTGATTCAGTTTTATTTCCGCATTTTTTACATCAGATTCTGAAACGTCAGCATCCTTTTTAGTTTCTGATTGGTTAACAGTTGACTTAGTCGAATGTTTATTTACAACCTCATCAGCTTGTGCATGACCATTAAAAGCAGTTACCATTGCAGTTGCAACGCCCAAACCAATCAATACTTGTTCCTTTTTCATAAAATCACCCTTTCTTTAAAATATTTACCTGATCTATACAAATCATATTATTTATATTTTACAAATAATCTTCTCTAGCCATAAATAGATTCAATTTTCTTTATAGCTTGCTCTCTCAATTAAATACAATCTGATAGAAAATGAAGTAATTAACTATCAATACTAGTTCTACAGCAAGTTCAAATTTAACATCACGACCTGCAACCACATTTTTGAAAATAGCTATAGTTAAGCTAAATAGAATGACACTTAACAAACTCATAAACATCATTCTAGAACAACCTTTCTATTCCCCTTACTCTCCCAACTGGGCGCTGTAGGAGATAATCTGGTCAACTGTATCTGATAAGAACTGGATGGTATCACGAAGTGGTTTTTCTGTTGAAATATCAGCACCGATAATCATGGCCGACTCAAGAGGTGTTTTGCTGCCACCTGATTTGAGGAGATTGAGCCAATCTTCAGCTCCAGTTTCAGAATGTTTCAGATGAAGGTAACCCGCAGTCGAGATGACTAGTCCTGCTGAGTAAGTGTAACTATACAAGCCCATGTAGTAGTGAGCTTGGCGCATCCAAGTCAAAGCTGCATCGTCGTCAATCTCAATGGCATCTCCCCAGAAATCGGTCAAAACTTCCTTCATAATGCTGTTGAGTTTGCTCGCTCCAAAGGTCTCCCCTTCTTCAATCAATGTATACACCTTACGCTGAAAGGCTGCTTCCAAGAGGTGAGTAATGAAATTATGGAAGTAGGTGTCTGTCAAGCGGTGAGCCAGAGCGAAGCGTTTTTGACGAGGGTCGTCAGATTGGTGCTCCAAGTAGTCACTGAGAAGCAATTCATTGAAGGTTGACGGTGCTTCAACATAGTAGGTCGACATGTGGGCGTTGAAATAGCTTTGGTGATTGTCTGAAAAGATGAATTGACCAGAATGCCCGATTTCATGAATCAAGGTATAGACATCGCTCAAACGACCTGTCCAGCTCATGAGGACATAAGGGTGCACGCGATATGGATCCGCCGCATAACCTCCGGAATCCTTGCCACTGTTAGCAGCAAAGTCTACCCAGCGCTCTTCTTGATAGCGAGCAACTTCCTGACAATATTCTTGTCCCAAAGGTTCTACCGACTTCATGACCAAATCATAGGCGTCGTCAATGGTCACTTCAGGATTGAGGGCACTATCCAAATCCAATTTCCAGTCTGCAAAGGTCATCTTTTCAAGACCATTTACCTTAGCAACATGCTTGAGGTATCTCTGAGCAACGGGCGCAAAATCCTTCATGATGAGGTCAATCTGACGATCAAACATAGCACGGTCCACTTCTTGCTCAGCCAGGAGATAATCAAAGACTGAGTCATAACCCTTCATATCTGCTAGTAGTTTTTCAGATTTGACTTGGGCTAGATAGGCTGCTGCAGCCGTATTTTGGTGCTTACGAAGGCCTTCTGAGAAGGAACGGAAAGATTTCTCACGAACCTCAGCATCCTCGTGATTTTGGTAGAAATTCTCATAGGTCACAAAGCTGTTTTTGTAGGTCTTGCCATGGGCTTCAAAGTCAGCCATTTCAAAATCCCCAGCACGCATCTTAGTATAAATGTCCTGTGGACTGTAGAAAACTTCACCCAGATTTGTCAAGGCCTTTTCCACATCCGCCCCTAGGTAGTGGGCTTTTTTGATTTTGGCCTGACGAATAGCTGCCGTCAAGTGAGGCAATTCCCCCAAACGGTCCAAGACTTCCTCATCTGCAGCCACCAGAGCATCGTCAAAGAAGGTCAAGGCTACGCTGGCATCTGTTTCAAATTCCATACCAGCTTGGGCAATATTGGCAAATTCTTCATTGCTATAGTCTGTCGTCTGAGGCATAAAACCATAGTTACCAATATGGCTCATCTGGATATAGATTTGTTCCAATTCTGCAAAGGCCTTCTCAAAATCCTCAAAAGTATGAAGATTGCCCTTGTAATCACGGCTAAACTGGTTGATGTCTTCGCGAGCTTTCTCGATTGCACGCAAGAAATCCTCACGGTCTTGGTATAAGGCTGTTAAATCCCAAAGTTCCTTCTCTGGAAATTCTGAACGATGTTTTTGTTCCATTTTCTTCCTCTTATTTCTCTAATTCTAATAAAACACTAAGGGCTGATAAGGCGTAAAGCGGTGCTGTTTCTGCTCGCAAAATGCGAGGACCAAGTCCTGCCAAAACAGCTCCTTCGGCTTCAAAACTCTCAATTTCTGCAGGTGAGAGACCGCCTTCCGGACCAAAGATAAAGAGCAATTTTGCTCCCTTTTCAAGACTAGCAACTGCCTGTATAAGTGCAGCTGATTCTCCTTCTTTAGCCGACTCTTCATAAGCCACTACGATGCGGTCAAACTGGTCCAGTTGAGCTAGAAAGTCAGCTTTCTTCTCAAAAAGCTTGATACTTGGGACAACATTACGCTTGCTTTGCTCTGCCGCTCCAAGGGCAATTTTTTCTAGTTTTTCAACCTTTTTACCCAATTTCTTGCCATCCCACTTAGCAACGGACCAATCGGCAGGGAAGGCCCAAATCTGGCTGGCGCCCAGTTCAGTTACTTTTTGAGTGATAAACTCCAGCTTGTCCCCCTTGGGAAATCCAGATGCAATGGTCACTTGAACGGGCAGTTCCACATTGTCATCTAGTTCTTCTACCAATTCAAACTGACGAGCTTCCACATCCACTACACGCGCCAAACGCTTGATGCCATCATCAAAGACCAAGGTCACCTCATCATCTTCTTTCAAGCGCATAACCTGAAACATATGCTTGCTGGTTTCCTTGTCCTCGATGGTGACAGGGGAGATAGCACTGCCTTTGACAAAATACTGCTGCATGCTAGCCTCCAATCACACCAGAAATATCCTTGGTTTTCTTGAAGACACAGGCATTCCATTCCCCTTGAATCATGTGAGTTTCGAGGAAAAATCCAGCTGACTCAGCCGACTGGCGTACCATGTCCCACTTGTCCTTGATAATTCCACTCATGATGAGGTAGCCTTCATCCTTGACCAAGCGATAAGCATCATCCGTCAGATGAACGAGGATATCCGCCAAGATATTAGCTACAATCACATCTGCCTCAATCTCAACTCCCTTAAGCAAGTCTCCTGCTGCTACATGGATGTTTTCCATACCAGGGTTTAGCTCAATATTTTCCTGAGCAACTCGAACTGCTACATCATCCAGGTCGTAGGCAAAGATTTCCTTGGCACCAAGTAGCGAGCTGGCAATAGAGAGAACCCCTGAACCAGTCCCCACATCTAGCACAGTTTCGCCACCACGAAGGACCTGCTCCAAAGCAAAAAGGCTCATCTTAGTAGTTGGATGGGTCCCAGTTCCAAAGGCCATACCAGGATCCAGCTTGATAATCTTTTCTCCAGCAGTCGCCTCATAGTCTGTCCAAGACGGCACGATAGTCAAATCATGAGTGACACGAGCTGGTTCATAGTATTTCTTCCAGTTGTCCGCCCAGTCTTCCTCAGCCAAGGCAGTCGTCCCCATCATGACCTCACCCAAATCCATAAAATCTGTCAATTCAGCCAGACGAGCCTGCAAATTTGCCTCAACCGTTGCTACATCAACCGTATCAGGGTAGTAGGCTGTCACTACGATTTCTTCTTGCTGCTCAACCTCTGGGAAAATCTCACCGAAGCGGTCAACATTTCCTACATAGTCCATACTGTCTTCGATCGCAACACCTTGCGCTCCCAGCTCGATTAAGAGATTGGAGACCAATTCCTCTCCCTCACGTTTAACCGTTACTTTTAGCTCTTGCCATGTTTCCATTTTGAATCTTCCTTATTTTTCTTAAATTCCTCAATCACATCTGTATAGTGTTCTTTCATTGCGCTATGAATCTGCTGTTTAAAAATACCAAACATAAGATAATAAACAAATAGAACAATTCCTGCTAACAGTATCAATAATAAAAAATATACTGAAAGAGGCAGTACGAGACCTCTATCACTCAGTAAGGGTATAACAAGCATTAATACCCAAATAACAGCCGTAGAAATCCCAGCTACTTTCATACCACTTTCTCTCTGCTTCTTTAACTTTAAATATTCCATATAGATGAATGTAGCTTCTTCTCTAGAATATTGTCCAGTTTTTAGTTTGCGTTTAACTTCCTTATTTAACGTCGTTGTTGCAATTGCAAAAATCATTTTACTTCCTCCATATAATCCCTCACTCTATCCTGCAACTGGGGTACAACCTTTTCTGAGTCAAGAAATTCGTCAATACTCATCAGTTTGTAACTCTGTCCTTCGTCACCAAATACAATCTTGTCAAATTGTTCCTGAGCCAACTTTCCCACTAGAAAGACGGATTCCTTCCCCTCAAAAAGCATACTGGGATAAACCTTTCTCCAAAGCAGACAATCTTTAGTCAGACGAATCCCCAGTTCCTCAAAAACTTCACGCGCTGCGCACTCAAAAGGACTTTCATCCCCTTCGCGCCCACCACCTGGTAGTTCCCACATATTGGGCCATGGGATGTTTTCCTTGTCATCACGTAAGATAGTTAAGAGCTTATCACCACAAAAGAGGGCAATCTTGCAGCCTGTAAAATCAGAAATTTCTATTCCCATATTAGACTCCTTCGGCTAATGCCTTTTCCAGCTCTGCTAACCAGTTTTCATAATAGCGTTTCTCGTCCCGTAGCATTCGGCTGCTATTCATTTTCTGTCTAGCAATCTTCATAGCCTTGCGAGTTTGAGCCATGTCGTTCCTTACCTTAAATTGATACCAGGCTTGAATGCTCTGCACATCTGCCATTTTTAGAGATAAAAAGGATTTAACGCTTCGAATACTTGCATATTCCTCCGCTTTCTCATCATCACCTTCTAGCAAGGCGATTTGAAGAAGGCATAGTTGGCAAAAAGTTTCAGACAGCGAGTGTTCTGTTCTCTCTAGTAAAGATTGAAATAGCTTTTTAGCTGTCTCTAAATGACCATCCAATATGAAAACCACTCCCTCAAGAGTTTGAATACTTTCTGCAAAACTCCCTCTCGCATCCTCATCAACAGGCATGATAAAGTCTTTCAAATCATATCCTTGAGGAGCTAGCAGGGTCTGGGCAGAATGACTCAACACCATGTAGGCGTATTTGGTATTTTCAGGGTGTTGTCGCAATTCCCATATTTTTGCTCCATCGGTGATGCCGACTGGCAAAGTGTTGTTTAGAAAGAAAGACAAATTAAGAAAAATCCAAGTACCAGCAAAATACCAGCTTTTTGTCAAAAATCCAAACAATATCGCCAATAATATCAAGCTGAGATGAACCAGCAAACCTCCTGAAAGCATCAGAATTATTCTTTGATCACTTTCGTCCTCTTTTAATCCAATATACTGAGCACCAACATTTTTCAGAACGGCTGTTCGACTAAGATGAAACCTGCCTGACTTTTTGGTCAAAAGAAAATGTCCTAATCCAAAAGCCACCAGCCGATAGCCTGTCAAGTAACCACAAAAAGCATGACCCAGCTCATGAAGAATAAAGATTAAATACATGCTTAGAAGAGCAAAGGCATAACCAAAAATAAAGGCTAAAACTGCGGAATACCCCAACTCTGCAAATGCGATAGTGCCACAAGCAAAAGCTAGCATAATAAAGGCAAAAGCTAACACATAAACCAAATACGTCCCAAATTTTTTCATACTACCTTCTCCAAACTCCTAGTATCTCGGATAAGGATAAAACTCTCCCTCTTCCAAGCCAACTTTTCCTTCTTCAAAGACTTCTTGGTTCCATTCCATGACAAATTCATCTGCTTCTGGGTCTTCCAAAAAGTCCATGAGGGCATCTAGTCCAACCTCGGCAGTATCTTTGAGGAATAGCGCAAAATAAGCTAAAAATTCACGGGAAAATCCCTTTTTAGGCAGGTAAGGAATGACAGTCAAATAGTCTTCTGCATTGACTGTTGATTTAGCAGGATTGTAGAAAAGAACTGCTTCTTCAAAGAGAATGTCATCTGACGAAACCTCTCCGTCTTCATCTACCATCTCCACACCTGCAGCGTTTTGCGCTTCCAATAGAAAACTCACTTCTACCGCGTGGTTGCGCTTGTCCCAACTAATCTCAAAGTCAAAAGGAAAGTTCTTCTCCAACTCTTCCTCTAAAATATCTAAAAATCCGTATGTTGCCATTTTGTCCTCTTTCTATGCGACTCTTTAATCGCCCCGATTGCTCGGAAATATGCTAAAATAGATACTACCATCTTACCACATATACATCAGAAAATCCACGTTAGAAAGGACTGCTATGCCAGACAATCTCGCGCTTCGCATGCGCCCTAAAACTATCGATCAGGTCATCGGTCAGGAACATCTGGTCGGACAAGGAAAAATCATCCGCCGCATGGTGGAGGCCAACCGTCTGTCTTCCATGATTCTCTATGGCCCTCCAGGAATCGGCAAGACCAGTATTGCCTCTGCCATCGCTGGAACAACAAAGTATGCCTTTCGGACCTTTAATGCGACGGTGGATAGTAAAAAGCGATTGCAAGAAATTGCGGAAGAGGCTAAATTCTCTGGTGGTCTCGTCCTATTACTAGACGAGATTCATAGACTAGATAAAACCAAGCAAGACTTCCTCCTACCACTCTTGGAAAGTGGACTGGTCATCATGATTGGCGCTACAACTGAAAATCCTTTCTTCTCTGTCACTCCTGCCATTCGTAGCCGAGTTCAAATTTTTGAGTTGGAACCTCTGTCTAACCAAGACGTCAAAGAGGCTCTTCAGATAGCTCTAAATAACCCTGAGCGTGGTTTTGATTTTCCAGTAGAACTAGATGAGGATGCGCTGGATTTCATTGCGACCTCTACAAACGGAGACCTTCGCTCTGCCTTCAACTCACTGGACCTGGCTGTTCTCTCTACCCCTGAGAATGATAAGAGCATCCGCCACATCACCCTCGACATCATGGAAAATAGCCTACAGCGGAGCTACATCACTATGGATAAGGATGGAGATGGACACTACGATGTTCTCTCAGCCCTGCAAAAGTCTATCCGTGGCTCAGATGTTGATGCCAGTCTCCACTATGCTGCCCGCTTGATTGAGGCTGGTGATTTGCCAAGTCTCGCTCGTCGTTTGACTGTTATCGCTTATGAAGATATCGGTTTGGCCAATCCTGAAGCCCAGATTCACACCGTGACTGCTCTGGATGCTGCACAAAGGATTGGTTTCCCAGAAGCCCGCATTCTCATTGCCAATGTCGTGATTGATTTGGCCCTTTCTCCAAAATCCAACTCAGCTTATGTGGCTATGGATAAGGCACTTGCTGACCTCAAAACATCAGGGCACTTGCCTATTCCGCGACACCTGCGTGATGGTCACTACAGTGGAAGCAAGGAACTAGGGAATGCCCAAGACTATCTCTATCCTCACAACTATCCTGGAAATTGGATTAAACAAGACTATCTACCAGAAAAAATCCGCAATCATCACTATTTCCAAGCAGAAGATACTGGTAAATATGAACGGGCTTTGTCTCAAAGAAAGGAAGCTATCGACCGTTTGCGAAAAATCTGAAATCCTTTTCAAAAAATTGCACTTTCCTCTTGATTTTTTTTGAAAAAGTGGTATCATATAAACATAGAAACGCTGTGGTGTACGACTTCACACTTAAGTGTTGACCGACTATTTTTTGTATTATTAGGGAAACAAAAGTCTTCTAACAGCATGTAGGCCGTCTCACACGGAAACAGCTTCAGTTAGAGCGAGTTGCCCACCTGCTTAATTGCGCGGGTTCAATACAAACCGTGAAGTTTCGGCACCAATACAGCTTTTTTATTTGCCTCCTTAGCTCAGCTGGCAGAGCAGCGGACTCTTAATCCGTGGGTCACAGGTTCGATCCCTGTAGGGGGCATCTAAATACAACAGGAAAAAGCCTTGTAAATCAAGGCTTTTTTTGCTTGTCTATAACTGATTTACCCCATCATTTGTCCCACATTTTAAATCTATCTTTTCTTTTTGAATCAAATTACATCTTTACAAATAGTGTAAAGCCAGTTACTTTTGCTTTGATTCCATACAATATTTTCATGTAGAGAAGACAAATTTTATCTTCTCTTTTTATTTTCAAAATAATAAAAACTGATTTTCTTTTCATAAATCAGACTGAAACTTCCAAATTTTCCATTTTGTTTATTGATATTTCCTCTAAAAAGGTGTATAATATTTTTATTATCAAACTATACTATACTATACTATATAGGGGGTATTGAAATGAAATTTTCTAATCGTTTACTGCTATTCCTTGCAGGAGTTGTTTTTGTCCTTTTAGGACTTTTCCTATTTACAAACCCAGTAGCTAATCTTGTTGCTTACAGCTGGTGGATTGCATTTGGTTTACTGGTTTCTTCTATAGCAGCTATTTTAGGCTATTTCTCTGTACCAAAAGAGCTTCGCTCACCAGCTCATCTTTTCCAAGGGATTGTTAATCTTCTCTTAGCTCTTTACCTCGTTGCCTATGGCTTTGTGACGCTGCCAGTTGTCATTCCAACTATTTTAGGAATTTGGTTAATTGTAGAAGCCATTATAGCTTTCTTTAAAGGCAATCGTCTGGGATTGATTTTCCCTATTATTGGCAACCATATCATGTGGATAGCGTTGCTTGCATTTTTACTAGGTCTAGTGATTTTGTTCAATCCAGTAGCTACAAGTGTCTTTGTCGTTTATGTCGTTGCCTTTGCATTTTTAATTGTTGGTTTCACCTATATCCTTGATGCCTTTCGTAAATAATCTAGCTGCCATTTTGGGCATATTAAAATAGCTGGGAAGTTACATTCTCAGCTTTTTCTGTTGCCTCCTTAGCTCAGTTGGTAGAGCAGTAGACTCTTAAGCTATGGGGCGCAGGTTCGAGCCCTGCAGGGGGCACATCTAAATCAACAGAAATAAGCCTTGAAACCAAGGCTTTTTTTAACGTCTAATAGCTTTTTGTAGAAAAGTATTTAAAAATAAAAGAGAAGAGAATCTCTCACTCTCTTCTCAGTATATCTTATTAAATTTAGTTTTTCTTAATCTAGCTGATTTTCCTTTGCAACGACAAATTCCTTAACCAATCGATAGATAACAGCAAATATCGGTGTAAAGAATATCATCCCAAGTAAGCCAAAGAGATTGCCTCCAATACTAGCAGCCGCAAGCGTGAAAATAGCTGGCAAACCAATAGACTGACCTACAACTCTAGGATAAATAAGGTTTCCTTCAATCAGCTGTATAACTTGATATAGAAGAAGAGAAAGTAAGGCTTGAGTAGGACTCACTGTGAAGATAAAAATCGCTCCCACAACACAAGCAATCATAGGCCCTACATAAGGAATGAACGATAGCACTCCTGCAAAGATACCTGTCATTACTCCATAGGGTATCCCAAACACGCTGTAACCAACCGCTATCATAACTCCTATGATAACTGCTTCAATCAGCTGACTCATCAAAAATTGGTCATAAGTCTCTAGTGCTACTTGTCCAATGTAAGTCAACTTTATCACCACCTTCTCTGGAAGAAAAACTTTTAGAAGTCGACTCGTCATCGCTGCCAAATGTTCCTTACTGGATAAAAATAAAAAGGTGAAGACTATAATCAAAAAGGCATTCATCAAACTTGAAAAAATATTGCCGATATTACTAGTCAGACCTGATAAAAAACCTATCAAAGCTTGGCTAATAGAACTAGATTGTCCCTGTATGCCTGATACGATAGTTGACAACATGTCTTTGGTTACAAATTCCGAGCTGCCTAGCAATTTCCCAAGTTGAGTAAGGACTGTTGAAAGGACTGTTCCCAGCTGACTAATAGTCTGGGCTAGGGTTGGCAGCACCAAAACCAAAAGAGCAATCACGATTAAGATAAGAGCTAGGAAAACAAGTACCATGGCAATCGGACGACGCAACTCTGCCTTTACCTTCAATTTAACTAAGTACTGTTCAATTTTTTTCATAGGAACATTAAGCACAAAAGCAATAACAGCACCATAAATCAAGGTTGATATTACATCAAAGAGAGAGATTGCTCCTGATATAAAGCTCGATGCATTCAGAATTACAAGAGCAACCAGCCCTATAAAAAGTATTAACGGGGTGTATTTTTTTACTAAGTTCATAAATTCTCCTTAATAAACATGTTTAGATACGACTATACTATTTGGTTTTTCAAACTCTCGATTAAGGTAGGCTTGGTAAGTTCCTGGAGCGATAAATCCTTTGGGTGAGAGGATATCGGTGCCAGCCTGACCGACTATGGTATCAGCCAAGAGCACACAGTTTGTAGATAAGACAAAGTAGGATTTAAACTTAGATTTGATAAATTTATAAAGTTCCCCATCTGTCTCATGTCTGATTTTATAAGCGTAGGTGTAGTCTTCCTTACCATCACCTGTCATGATTTTATCTGCACTTGGCTCCCATGGAATCGTCAGTTGTTTCAATTCAGCCAACTTTTTCTGAACTGCTTTTTCCATTTCAGGCGTCAAATCTATCCCATAACCAAAAAGCGTTTTTTGACTCTCACGTTTACATAGGTCAATGTACTTGTCACGATCACAGAAATATAAGACACCATCTCCTACCATACCAAATAAGGTCTCAGATGACGGATCATAGTTGCCATAAGAAATAACACGGCCCTGATAGCAGATATCCACATGACCAATAGCTGAAAACAGGGAGGTCTCAGCTGTATGAACAAAAATTTCTAGCTCTGCTGTCTTACCAGACTTCACTATTCCAAGATGGATATCTTCTTCCTCATCAGCATTTTCCAGCATAAATTTGTTAATTTTTGCTAAAGTTCTTGCAGGGATGAGAGCGGCTAGGACAATAGGTAAGCTCATTCTTACACGACGTTTGAGATGGTTTTTCCCAATTTCCTCCTCAAACAAGAAACCATCACGGATATTGGACACACCATAAAGGAAAAAATAAGCCCCTAATACAAAGAGTTGAAAGACAGAATTTCCTGTAGAGGACAAAAGACTAGTCCCACCAAGAAAAACTAGTACGAGTCCATCTAGTAAGAGACGAAAACGAGGTCGAATTTTGTTTTTGCGGTAGAGAACATAGGTGACAAGGTTAATACTAGCATGAAAAATCTGATAAACTCCAATCACAAGAGCCAGAACATAAATCGGTATATCAGTCGCAAGATTAGAACCTAGCAAATATCCCAGCACTAACAATTTAACCAGTGCAACTCCCAAGGTATCCGTTGACTGGCTTTTTTTGAAAACTCTTAATAGCAAATCTACGACCGTTGCTATCCAAGCTAAAAACAGAACCAGGCGAATAACTGTTACTGGCAACCAAGTCCCCGTGACCATCAAGATGAGACCTAGCAGAACAAACAAGAACCCCTGAGCAAGTAATTTCTTACCTGTCAGACCTAAAGATAGAATTTTCGCCATATAAAAACCTTTCAACAATAAAAATTAAACACTCCGATTAAACTGACTAGTAAATAGCCAACACTACAAACAGCCTGTGCCAGCAACATATGGTGACTAGAAATGACTGTAGTAATGTCACCATCTTGTCTTATGCACTTCTAAAATTTGTTATATTGATTAGAAACCAGAGCTTATAAAAACTAGCTAAACTCGAGAGATAGACACAATTGCGACGAAAAAATGTATAACCAATTCAACTTGTTAAGGTAAGAAAGCATTATTTCCAATCTATTAATTATTCATCTATTACCTATTATGACACAATATTCCCTATAGTTCAACTTTTTACTTGTTTTTATATTACACGGACTAAAAAGTTTTCAACAGTTGATTGCATGTGTTTTAATAAGTTTTAACCTTTCTTGGTTAGATAAAAAAAGAACCATACAGTTTAGAATCTGTATGGTTTTTGCCCCACTTTTGTCCCATTTTTAAATCATGACATTGAAAATACCTAAAATCACTTATATTTCAATATTTTTAATTGCTCTCAATATGAAAGTCCTTTCCAAATCCCTGTAGGGGGCATCTAAATCAACAGGAAAAAGCCTTGGAATCAAGGCTTTTTTGTGTAGTCTTAGCACTAAAAAACGATAGAAAAAACACCCCTTCTGAACTGCACCCCAAAAGTTAGACAGAAAAAACCTAACTTTTGTGGCGCAGTTCATTCGCGTCACATGAAGTTATTTAAGCATCTCCTTTTTTTTTACCATTTTCTGTTATAATAAATTGTACTTCTAAAATAGAAAGGTCTTAAGATGACAACTCTTATTAAACATAAACGTGTAGAATTTTCAGAACTTTTTTATGACTTAGTTTTTGTTTTTGCAATTTCAAAAGTAACTACTTTAATTGACCATCTTCATAACGGTATTTTGACTTGGAATTCTTTCCTTGATTTTCTCATTGCTACTTTGTTTCTCATCGATTCCTGGATGATTCAAACCGATTATACCAATCGCTATGGAAAGAACTCTTTATTTAACATAGTAATCATGTTTATCAAAATGGGAATTTTACTCTTTATAGCCAATATGATTGGACCTGATTGGCAACAATATTTTCATTATCTCTGTTGGGCTATTGGTACATTAACCCTTACCTTATTTTTTCAATATTTGGTTGAATTTTTTAGAAAATCAACCGATGATGCTAATCGGGAAAGTATCAAAGGTTTTCTATGGATAACAGGTCTAGGAAGTTTAGGAGTCTATCTAACAGCTCTTCTTCCTATTTACCTTAGAGTCTATATCTTATTTGTTAGTATTCTGCTAACATTTATTATGCCAAGTATCTTGCTTAATAAAGATAAGCATTACCAGGTAAATCTCCCCCATTTAATCGAGCGCATCTCCCTTCTTGTCATTATTATGTTTGGAGAGATGATTACGGAGCTAGCTAACTTCTTTACAATCGAGAATTTCTCGATTTATTCGGTTCTTTATTTCATTATTATGATTTCTCTGTTCTTGTTTTATTTTGGTCAATTCGACCATGCTATTGATGAAAAATCTAATCAAAAGGGGCTATTTCTAATTTACAGTCACTATCCTATTTTCATTGGGCTTATGATGATGACTGTATCGATGAGTTTTCTTCTGAATCCTGAAGCTAATCGTCTCTTTGCAACCAGCTTCTCTTATATCGGATTTGGCCTCTTTCAAGCTGCTGTCCTAGTAAATGGGCCCCATAACAAACACTATCTTCGCTATTCGAAAAGTTACTACTGTGTCCAAGCGACACTCTATCTGGCTGCCTTGATTCTCTCTTTAATCTTTGCTTCTAATCCTATAATAGTAGTAAGTATTACAACCATTTTAGCTCTAGCTATAGCTATTCATTCTATTTATTTTTATATGACACAGACTAAAAAACATTCCACACCTTACTGGGAGTTGTTTTAATGAGTTTATAAGATTAAAAAGCTTTGGGAACCAAGGCTTTTTTTTCATTAATTTGTTTTTCCATTTTATC